>JAUCQE010000718.1 GCA_030372865.1 Pyrinomonadaceae bacterium | reverse complement strand
GAGAGTCCGTCGCTAATGTCGATCATTGCAGAAACCCCGGCCTCGCCGAGAATACGGCCGTCGTCAATACGCGGCCACGGCGTCAGTTGACGAAGTATCAACTCATTTTCCGCGACCGACGCCTGCTCACCATATCGGACACCGTTCTTGAGCAGCCTCAAGCCGCCGGCAGCCCCGCCGAGCCTGCCGGTCACGTAGATCTTATCGCCGGGCTTTGCGCCGGAACGCAGAACCGCACCGCCGCGCGTCACCTCGCCTCCGACTACGGAATCGAGGACGATCTTTCCCGGCACCTGCGACACGTCGCCGCCGACCAGTTCAACGCCAAACCGTTCGGCGAGGCTCATGAAGCCCTCATAAAACTCGTCGACGAAACGGTTCTTCCACTGTTCTTTAGGGACGCCGAGGCTCAGGATCGCCCATTTGGGAACCGCACCCATCGCGGCAATATCCGAAAGGGAAACCGCAAGAGCTTTGTGCCCGATGAACTTCGGCGACGTCCATTTCAGCTTGAAATCGACATCCTCGACTAGCATGTCGGCGGTGATCACAAGTTCCGTTTCCGCGTCCTTTGGCAGCACCGCGCAGTCGTCCCCGATGCGGCTGAGGCCGTACGTTTTCTTAATGTGATCTATGAACTCGAACTCGCTCCGCATCCGAATTTTATTGACACAAACTTAATAAATACATACAATAACGGCGTTTGATCTATAACAGAACTTTAACATACGGATAACCTTTATGGGGCAGGCTGCCGTGCAAATACCTGAGAAAATCTACTTCAAGATCGGCGAGGTATGCGACCTTGTCGGCGTGCAGGCCCACGTTCTGCGCTATTGGGAAACTGAGTTTTCCCAGCTTTCGCCGCAGAAGAACCGGTCCGGCCAGCGAAGCTACCGCCGCCGCGATGTTGAGATCGCTCTGCGTATCAAGGAACTGCTTTACGACGAGCTTTTCACCATTGCAGGCGCACGCAAAAAGCTTCAGCCAGAGGCCCGCGGCGAAGCTCCGAAACTCAAGATCGTGCGCCCGGAGCCCGATGAAGCGGCAGACGCGATTCACACCAGCCAGGCACCCGGGTTATTCGATGAGGAGATCGAGATCGGTGACATCGAACTCGATGAAACGCCGGTCGCCGCACCGGTCATAAATTCAATGCAGCTCGACGACGACAAGCGCGACGCGCTCCGATCGCTCGCCGCGCAGCTGCTCGAACTGCGAGAGATGTTAAAGACCGATCAGACCCGCGAAGCCTCCGAACACCTCAGAAATCACGGTGTTTGACAATTTCCCGAGGGATATCTAATCTTAGAATTTGCTTATCGGGACGTAGCGCAGTCTGGTAGCGCGTTCGCTTGGGGTGCGAGAGGTCGTGAGTTCAAATCTCGCCGTCCCGACCAATAAAAAAACGCTCAAATGCCGCACAGGCACTTGAGCGTTTTTGTTTGATTCTAACCCGGGTTACCGAGGCCGGACGGGCAGGTAAATCGTCGAGCCGCGACGCGCTATCAAATGCATCACAGCACGTCCGCCCGCATTCTGCAGAGCGGCTTCAACGTCTTCAGCCGCGGTTACCGTCCGGCGATTGACCTCGATGATGATATCTCCGCGGGAGATCCCGGCATCTGCCGCCGCACCGTTCGGGTCAACGTCCATAACGACCAGTCCTTCGGTCACTGATTCGGAACCGAACTGTTTCGCGAGTTGCGGCGTGACAGGCTGCAAAGTAACACCGAGTTTACCGCTCGGGCCCGTCGACGGGGCGTTCTCGCCGCCCTGCGTTTCCGGGTCGGCAGAAGCGCTTTCGGAGTTGAATTCGTCGAGGACGACCGAGACTTCCTGGGTCCCGCCTTCACGCTGGATCGTAAGTTTGACCTCGGTGCCCGGAAGCGTGCCGGCGATCTTGTTGCGGAGGACGTTTCCGTCAGCGATCTTTTCGCCGTTCACCGCTGTGATCACGTCACCGCGTCTCAGGCCGGCCTTTTCCGCGGCACTGCCCGGGCGAACACCACTTACTATCACGCCGCTCGCGTCCTTGATCTCCATCGCCTCAGCGAGTTCTTCCGTGAGAGTCTGAATGTTCACACCGAGCATTCCACGGCGAACGCGGCCATTCTGAAGCAACTGCTCCATGATCGATTTCGCCATGTTCGACGGGATCGCTGTCTCTTATACACATCTCCGAGCCCACGAGACAGCG
>JAUCQE010000717.1 GCA_030372865.1 Pyrinomonadaceae bacterium | reverse complement strand
TGTATAAGAGACAGGTGTTAAGGTCCGCCAACGAGCCCTCACCGATCAGGAGATAAGGATAACCGTCGGCGAAACTCACATCGTCTTCGCCCGGTCGCAGAGCGTATTTTGCATCGACCCGCCTATGGCTTGCCGCCGGCATCACCACCAGCCGGCACGGCATCTCAAGCTGTTCTGAGAACCACGCGCTCTCCCGCTCGCCGTACTCGAACGCCTCAACGTGGCTGTTCCATATATTTACGAAGGCGCGCCGGTTCGCCGGTACCATCGGTAACTCAAGCTCCGCCCTGCCGCGCTTCACGAACAGCCCCGCCTTTGTGATCGCCACCGAGATGGTTGCCAATATCGGGTGTTCCCGCTGCGAGATGAACCGGTTGTTCGCATCCACCAGCATCCACCGCCGGTCAAACGCAAAACCCCGTTCTTCGACCACTGCCTCCGCGACCGCGATCCCTTTCAAGGATTTGATAGGGAAGATATTTATCTGTGAGGTCTGTAATTGACTCATTTATGAAATTGCCCAGATCGGGCCGAAGAGATTGAAATATAGGGAAACGCTTGCTACCAGAACGGCGACAATTCCTTGCCATCGGCGTATTGAAAAGAGGCCAAGTATAGTGGCCCCGATCGCGGTAAAGAAAGAAAGTGTTGTCAGACCCTGGGCAAAATTTACGTCATCAAAAACGAATACAGTCTTCAGGTAAATCACAACTCCGAGCGAGATTATGGAAAGAACAAATGCGATCCATGAAATTCTGTAGCGGTCGACGAAATTTTCTTCCTTCATAAACCTGACAACACCACACTCACATTTTCTTACACACGATTTTCCCCGTTGACAAGTTTAACCGCGTTTAGTAAATTAGCACTCTTGGACACCGAGTGCTAAAACATCATTTTCCGGCCCGTGGTCCAGGACGTTATCTTATTACCTTTAAGTACATTTCAAAAGGAGTACGACTATTATGGCAACTACGATCAAACCGCTTCACGACCGCGTGATCATCAAGCGGATCGAGGAAACCGCTAACCAGACGGCCGGCGGGCTCTTCATCCCTGACACTGCTAAGGAAAAGCCGCAGGAAGGCGAGGTCATCGCCGTCGGCGAAGGCAAGTATAAAGAAGACGGCACCCGCCAGACGCTCGACGTCAAGGCAGGCGACCGCGTGCTTTTCGGCAAATACAGCGGCTCTGAGATCAAGCTTGATGGCGAAGAATTTCTCATCATGCGCGAAGACGAGATCCTCGGCATCATCAGCCGCGCAGGAGCAGCAGCGTAACAGTTAGCCGTAAGCAGTCGGCTGTAAGCTGTTTTCTGCTCACAGCTCACCGCTCACTGCTCACTGCTCACCCAATTTTCGACGAAGGAGAAAATTCAAAATGGCAAAACAAGTTATTCACGGAGAAGATTCACGTTCCGCTATCCTGCGCGGTGTTAACCAGCTTGCGGATGCGGTAAAGGTGACGCTCGGACCGAAAGGCCGCAACGTCGTCATCGACAAGAAGTTCGGTTCGCCGACCATCACCAAGGACGGCGTCACCGTTGCTAAAGAGATCGAGCTCAAGGACACGCTCGAGAACATGGGCGCGCAGATGGTCCGCGAAGTCGCTTCGAAGACCTCGGACGTCGCCGGTGACGGTACGACCACCGCGACCGTTCTGGCACAGGCTATCTTCAAGGAAGGCGTCCGCACGGTCGCAGCCGGTGCAAACCCGATGGCTCTCAAGCGCGGCATTGAAAAGGCAGTTGCAGAGGTCGTCGCTGAAGTTCAGCGTCTTGCAAAGCCGGTTTCGGGCGATGCGATCGCACAGGTCGGCACGGTTTCGGCCAACGGCGACAAGACGATCGGCACCATCATCGCAGAGGCGATGGACAAGGTCGGCAAAGACGGCGTCATCACGGTTGAAGAATCGAAGACGATGGACACCGCTCTCGAGGTTGTCGAGGGTATGCAGTTTGACCGCGGCTATCTTTCGCCGTACTTCGTCACCGATCCGGACCGCATGGAAGCAGTGCTCGACGAGCCCTTCATCCTGATCAACGAAAAGAAGGTCTCGAACATGCGCGACCTCCTGCCGATCCTCGAGCAGGTCGCAAAATCGGGCCGTCCGCTGCTCATCATTGCTGAAGACGTCGAAGGCGAAGCTCTTGCAACGCTCGTCGTCAACAAGCTCCGCGGCACGCTCAACGTTGCAGCCGTCAAGGCACCTGGCTTCGGCGACCGCCGCAAGGCAATGCTCGAAGACATCGCTATCCTGACGGGCGGCAAGGTCATCTCGGAAGACCTCGGCATCAAGCTCGAGTCGATTGCCATCGAAGACCTCGGCCGTGCGAAGAAGATCACCATCGACAAGGAGAACACCACCATCGTCGAAGGTGCAGGTGCGGGCGAAGCCATCGACGGCCGCGTCAAGACCATCCGCACGCAGATCGAAGAGACCTCGTCTGACTACGACCGCGAAAAACTGCAGGAGCGCCTTGCTAAGCTCGTCGGCGGAGTTGCCGTTATCAAGGTCGGTGCAGCCACCGAGACCGAGATGAAGGAAAAGAAGGCACGCGTCGAAGACGCAATGCACGCAACCCGTGCTGCTGTTGAAGAAGGCATCGTTGCCGGCGGCGGTGTAACGCTCGTCCGTGCTTCGAAGGTGCTCGACAACTTCAACGCTGGCGAAGACACCGATGAGCAGATCGGCGTCAACATCATCAAGCGTGCTGTTGAAGAACCGCTCCGCCAGATCGTTTCGAACGCCGGCAAAGAAGGCGCCGTCGTCGTCGAAAAGATCCGTGCTGAGGACAGCGAAGCATTCGGCTTCAACGCAGCGACCGAGAAGTACGAAGACCTCGTCGCAGCCGGTGTCATCGACCCCGCAAAGGTCACCCGCACCGCTCTGCAGAACGCAGCCTCGATCGCCGGCCTCATGCTCACCACCGAAGCGATGATCGCCGACGCCCCCGAAGAAAAGGGCGGCGAAATGGGCGGCATGCCCGGCGGCATGGGCGGCATGGGAATGGGAATGTAGTTCTTCCTATCTCAAATGATTAAAAAGCCCCGTCGAAGAAATTCGCGGGGCTTTTTTTGGAATTCTGAAGATGACCCTCCTCTCTACACAATCGGCAGATAGATCAGATGATAAAAAGATAATTTTGCCCGGTTCGAATCTGTCTCTTATACACATCTGACGCTGCCGACGAGTTCCGAA
>JAUCQE010000716.1 GCA_030372865.1 Pyrinomonadaceae bacterium | reverse complement strand
TTCGGAACTCGTCGGCAGCGTCAGATGTGTATAAGAGACAGATGGAAGCCCTCGCGAATCTCAGCGTTGCACGGCTTATTCCCGGTTCCGAGATCATAAAGTTCATCGTTTCCGCCGGTATTTCCAGTGCATTGCTCGCGTGGGCTCGTCGGGCTGAATTATCGTGCGATCGGGCGGCGATGCTTGTCGTTCAGGACCCGCACGTCGTCGGAAAGACGATGATGAAGCTCGCCGGCGGCACTTTTGCCTCGAAGATCGACTACGAACTCTTCCTCGAACAGGCACGCGAGTTCCAAAAGAACTACGACGAGAAGAAACTCGACAAATTCTGGGCGGACCTTCTAAATGCGGGCCTTTCGCATCCGTTTCCCATCTGGCGCGTCTCGGAAATTCTCAAATGGACCGAATCGGGCGAGTACGCCGAGGTGATGAAGAAGCCGTAAGAACTTAACGTTTAGCGTGCAGATCGTTTTAACGACAACATCAACGGAAGAAGAGGCGTTCGTCCTCGCTGAAAAGCTGGTCGGGGCGAACCTCGCGGCGTGCGTGCAGGTATTGCCGGCGATGACGTCAGTTTATGCGTGGCAGGGAAAGATACACCGCGAGCGGGAACATCTGCTGCTCATAAAAACGCTTGGGGAACGCTACGAAGAGCTTGAGGCGTTCATTGCGGAGCACCTTTCGTACGATACGCCCGAGATTGTGGCAATAAATTCAGCGGCGGTCTCCGAAAAGTACCGCCGCTGGTTGGTGGATTGGGTCCAATAGCTAACGCACCCGATTTTTCGGCGGTACTTTTTTCGTATCGACCGTCTTCGCGACGCCGCACGTCTTGAGAATGAACGCTGCGGCATCTTCCGGAGAATCGGTGAGGTGGATAATGTTCAGGTCCTCAGGCGAGATCATCGCTTCGTTGAGCATCGTCGTGGTTATCCACTGCAGCATTCCCTGCCAGTAGTGCGAACCGAAGAGAACGACCGGGAAATTGCGTATCTTCCGCGTCTGGATCAGCGTGAGTGCCTCGAAAAGCTCGTCCATCGTGCCGAAACCGCCGGGAAAGATGATGTAGGCGTTCGAATACTTGATGAACATCGTCTTGCGGACGAAAAAGTACTGGAACGAGAGGGATTTCGTCTGGTACGGGTTGGCGGACTGCTCGAACGGGAGTTCGATGTTGCAGCCGACGGAAACTCCCTTCGCCTCGAACGCACCGCGGTTCGCCGCTTCCATTATCCCCGGCCCGCCGCCGGTAATTATCTCGAAACCAAGCTCCGCCAAAAGCCTCCCGGTCTCGCGGGCGGCGATGTACATATCGTCGGTCTCTTTCGTGCGTGCGGAACCGAATATCGAAACGCCGTGGGTGATGGTCGCGAGATTGTCGAAGCCGTTGACGAACTCGCTCATGATGCGGAACACACGCCAGGAATCCGAGGTCTTGTATTCGTCTTCCGGCTCCGGCGAACGAAGCAATGCCTCGTCGTCCGTCAGCTGCCAGTAACCCGGCTCTTCCTGCCTTTTCTTCGCC
>JAUCQE010000715.1 GCA_030372865.1 Pyrinomonadaceae bacterium | reverse complement strand
GGTTAAGATTCTTTACTGACTTCGGCTTATGAAAATCTCGGCACAGGAAGAATATGGGCTGCGGTGCTTGGTGCAGCTGGCAAATTTGAAGGAGGGCGAGAGCCTGACGCTGCCGCAGATCGCGGAGCGTGAGGGCATTTCGTCGGCGAACGCGGGCAAGCTGATGTGGCTGTTGAACAAGGCCGGCTTTGTGAACTCCACCCGCGGCACGAAGGGCGGATATTTTCTCGCCCGCCCGCCCGAGGAGATCTACCTTAACGAGATAATCAAGGTTTTGGACGAGGACGTGCTGGCGGCCCACTGCGAGAGCTATACGGGCGTAATGGAAAAATGCGTCCATACGGGCGACTGCGGCATCAGGCCGGTGATAGTCGGGCTGCACGAGATAGTGGAGAACGCCCTCTCGCGGATAACGCTCGCCCAATTGGTCGGTAACGAAAAGAGCGTGGACGCGATGTTCCACCAGATACAGGGAATTCACAGGACGATCGAACCGCAGCGGGTTTAAGAGGGAAAGTTAGCCACGAATTAAAGAAAAGAATTTTTAGCCACGAATTAACACGAATTTTCACGAATGGTTTGTCTGTTCGAAACGGTGAAAACGTGAATCAGTTCTAGGTACCTAACACGCGGAAAATAATTCGTGTAATTCGTGTAATTCGTGTTAATTGGTGGCTAACTTGGTTTTAATTTTATGTCTACAGCAGCAGAGTTACTTACAAATCGGGAATACAAATACGGGTTCGTTACGGACATTGAGTCCGACATTATCCCGAAGGGGCTGAGCGAGGATACGGTCCGGTTGATCTCTTCCAAGAAGAACGAGCCGGAGTGGATGCTCGAGTTTCGGCTTAAGGCGTTTCGGCAGTGGCTGAAGATGGAAGAACCGAAGGCGTGGCCGAACTTTGAATACCCGCGAATCGATTTCCAGGACATCTCGTACTATGCGGCCCCGCGGCAAAAGCCGAAGAAGACAAGCATGGACGAGGTCGACCCGGAGCTTATCAAAACCTTTGAAAAGCTGGGCATTCCGCTGTCGGAGCAGAAGATGCTGGCGAACGTGGCGGTCGATGCCGTTTTCGATTCGGTCTCGGTCGCGACCACTTACAAAGAAAAGCTGAAGAAGGCGGGCGTGATCTTTTGTTCGTTCACGGAGGCGGTCGAGGAATATCCGGAGCTCATCAAGAAGTATCTCGGCTCGGTCGTGCCGGTGGGCGACAACTATTACGCGGCGTTGAACTCGGCGGTGTTCTCGGACGGGTCGTTCGTCTTCATCCCGAAGGGCGTTCGCTGCCCGATGGAGCTTTCGACCTATTTCCGCATCAACACGCAGGAATCGGGGCAGTTCGAACGCACGCTTATCGTCGCGGAAGAGGGCGGCTACGTTGCCTATAACGAAGGCTGTACGGCTCCGCAGTTCGACACGAACCAGCTACACGCGGCGGTGGTCGAGCTCGTTGCTTTGGACGACGCGGAGATCAAGTACTCGACCGTGCAGAATTGGTACGCCGGCGACGAGACGGGCAAGGGCGGCATTTATAACTTTGTGACCAAACGCGGCGCGTGCCGCGGGCGGAACTCGAAGATCTCGTGGACGCAGGTCGAGACCGGTTCGGCGATCACGTGGAAATACCCGAGCGTGATATTGCAGGGTGACAACTCGATCGGTGAATTTTATTCGGTCGCGTTGACCAACAACGCGCAGATCGCCGATACGGGCACGAAGATGATCCACCTCGGCAAGAACACGAAGTCGACGATCGTCTCAAAGGGCATCTCGGCGGGACACTCGAACAACTCGTATCGCGGGCTCGTGAAGGTGATGCCAAAGGCCGAGGGTGCACGCAACTATACTCAGTGCGATTCGATGCTGATCGGCGGAGCGTGCGAGGCGAACACGTTCCCGTACATCGAGGTAATGAACAACACCGCCCGCGTCGAGCACGAGGCCACCACCTCAAAGATCAGCGAGGAACAGCTCTTTTACCTCCAGCAGCGAGGGCTCTCGCAGGAAGACGCCGTGTCGCTTATCATCAACGGATTCTGCAAAGAGGTGTTTAGAGAACTGCCGATGGAATACGCGGTGGAAGCGCAGAAATTGCTGGGGCTGAAATTGGAAGGAAGTGTTGGGTAGGAATGCGTATGTTCAGGTCAGTCTTACTATTTTGTGCAGTTGCGTGCCTTGTCACGTTTTCAGAGGCTTCTGCTGTCTCTTATACACATCTCCGAGCCCACGAGACAGCG
>JAUCQE010000714.1 GCA_030372865.1 Pyrinomonadaceae bacterium | reverse complement strand
GTCCACGCGGCCGCTTGATATCGGTCCCCGATATCACGATAGACGACGCCCGCCCATGATACCCGATCGGCACATACTTATAATTCGGCATCAAAGGCTGATCCGGCCGAAACATCGACCCGACGTTGGTAGCGTGGAAGATGGAGGAGTAGAAGTCGGTGTAGTCGCGAATTGCGGACGGAACTACGAAAAATGCGTTGTCAGACGGAGTCAGATACTTCGCGACCTTTTTTTGTGTCGTTTCATCGCATCCTTCACCGAAAATTTCGACTAGCCGCTGCCGAAATTCCCTCAAATCTGATTGCGTATCCTCCATGAGTTCGCCACTTAGCAAATCGTGATCGAACGCGGACATCGCTACTTGGAAACCCTTTGTTTTTCCTTCAAACAGCTTTCCTTCTTCATAAGCCGATCCAATATCGAAAACTTGGTCTCCAATTGCGACGCCGATTCGCAATTCCGACGGTGGTGTTCGCGGGATAAATACACAAAACGGCAGATTCTGTATCGGAAAGTCCGTATTAGGGTCGTTGGCGGATTCGACCCAGCTTTTTAGATTCGGGTCGTGGGTTTCGTTGATCATAGGCGGAAACACGACCGGTAGGGAGTGTGCCCCGTTATAGGTCGCGTGGTTTATTTTAACAGTTCAATGTATCAACCGGGCACCCTCGCTACCGCTCAGGTTTCTGCCCTCGCGGAAACACGACCGGTAGGGAGTGTGCCCCGTTATAGGTCGCGTGGTTTATTTTAACAGTTCAATGTCTCAACCGTGCAGCCTTGCTAACGGCACGGTGTGTCGCGAAATCAGCTGCGTGGCCTTCCTACCGGACTCTCGGGCCAAGGGGCACACTCGCGACTGCTCGTGTTTCTGATAGGAGAACCGGTTCGATCTAAAAATCGGGAAGGTCGTCGCCTTGACCGTTAACCGTGTAATCGATCGCCCGCTCTACTTGAACGGGTTTCCATAAATACCGGGTGCTTCCCCCTCGGCACCAAACCTTTTGATCGGAGCGTGCCAAGCCACGCTCTCTTAGCTCTCGGGTTGCGTTCGCCTTAAAAGCGTTCATCATGAACTTTGGATCGGCCGAGGCCGAAACGACAAGGTGCGCGTGATTCGTTCGAACGTTGAGCGCGGATAACCCATAGTTCCGAACCGAGCATACAGAACGTATTGCCTCTTCAACGCATACCCGACGCGGGACATCCAACAGAAACGGCTCGGCCAGCATGTTCCGATCCATACTCACCGAAAATACCGGATCCAGCCCGATCCGGTCGGTTCCATAGACATTTCGTCCATGCCGTTCGACCGAGCCCCGTTCGTCGCCGTGCAGCCATGTTCCGTATGTTCGGAACGTAATGAAAAAAGCGAGCGGTCGGTCGTTGTCGTCCCAATCGTAGTTTGACATCGCTCTGACGTTTTGAGGGACACCCGGTTGCATTTTAACCTGTAAGGGTCCGATCTCTACGGGGCACACTCCCTACCCGTCGTGTTTCTGCCTACAGCAGCCCGAGGGCTTGCAGGTCGGCGACGGGTTCTTCGAATGAGCATGAGCCGAATGAGTTCATTCCCCGTTCGCGGAGCAGGCGGAGGTGGGCGTTCGTGAGGAAGTGTTCGTTTCGCCAGGCGACGCCGCCGTCGGTGAAGTGGAACACTTCTTCGAATTCCTCCTCCATCAGTTCCTCGAGCAGCGACGGGCGGAAGCTTTCGCGGGCAAATCCGGTCATCAGCAGCATGTTCAGAAAGCCGTGCATCGTGCCCTTCGGGGCGTCCGGGGCGTAGGTCAGCGGCTTGAAACACCTGAGCGGATGATGGAGCCCGGCGGTCGCCTTGAAAGGGACATTAGCGGCCATGCAGCTGCGGACGAACCGGATCACGTCTCGCGAGGCCGGAAAATCGTTGTTGGTCACGTCTCCGGTGCGTATCTTCGCACGCTGGCGGCGGGCGGAAAGAGCCATCACAAGGTCGACAAAGGCGTCGCCGAGGGCGATCTCGAAATATGCCCTGACGCCCTCGGGCAAGAGGTTGACGGTGTTCTCGACCTTTGAAACGGTGTTCGCCTTAACC
>JAUCQE010000713.1 GCA_030372865.1 Pyrinomonadaceae bacterium | reverse complement strand
CTCGAACTCGGACTTGAGAGCGGCGAGTGCCTTTGCCTTATCGACCGAATCGATGATGCTCTGCAGGACCGCGAACAGGCGTTCGCCGATGCGGAAGCGAAGCTGTTCGAGCGTGGCTCCGGCGGCGAGTGCGAGCATTGCGTAGCGAAGCTCTTCAGCATCGATGCCGGCGAACTCGGAGGCGGTGCGGCCGGACATGCGTGCGAATGCCCGCTGCGAGGCGTTCTCGGCCTCGGCGGCGTTGTCGCCCGCGATGGCTACGTCGAAGGCGTCCTGGCGGAAGCCCGAAGCATCGAGCACCTCGGCGAACTTATGCGCCGGCACGCGCCAGTCGGCGTCGGTGGCGACGCGCGGGCTCGGGCTCTTTCGCGGCGTGTGGACGGTGTTCGAGTACATCACGCGGACGAACGGGCGGCTCGGCGAATAAAAGCCGATCTCGGCCCGGTAATCGCTGTCGGCATCGACGTTGAACCACCAGTTGCCCTCGGCATCGACGGCGTGCATCTGTTCGGCGTCGCGTTTGATGTCGAGCAGGCGGAGCACGAGCGTGTAATCGCCGGTCGCGGTGCCGAGAGCGCGGTTGAGGGCCTGAAACGGATTAGTGCGGACCGACCAGTAGAAGTGCAGGCGGTTCGGCGACTGCATCTGCAGGCGGGCCCGGTTTTCGCGTGAAAGCTGCGGCAGACGCGGTGCGGCAAGTTCCTTGAATACCGGCGACATCTCCTCCGGCGTTTCGGTGGCGGAGAGGTCCATCGGCTCGGCGGGCTCGACCGAAGGCTCGGTGTCGAGCAGTTCGCCCGAAGAGACGGGGCCGCTTTCATCAAGCACGAATTCGATCGCGTCGTCCGTATTTATATCGCTCATAACGTATGAAATCCCAATTAAAATAAACAGAGATTATGCGACTTTTGGCCGCGAGTTACAAGCTGAAGGCTGATCTGTAAGGTTTATTTAACCGAGGCTGCGGTCTTTGAAGACGGCTTCGGCTCGATGGTCACGGCACTGCGGAGGCGGATGTCGAGCTTGCCGACGTTTGATTTGACGACCGAGCGGACGGGGATGCGCTTGGCGTCGTCGGTGATCCAGATGGTCATATGGCCTTCCTGCTCGATGAAGCGGTTCGGGCCGAAGACCTCGGGCTCAAGGCGGAAGCACCAGACCTTGCCGATGGCGGTCTTTTGCTGTTCGCGGGCGGCGACCTTTACGGGGATGGTGTAGACAAGGCCGGAATCGCTGACGGAAAGATCAAATGTCTTGCCGACCACGAGCGGCAGCGTCCGCAGGATGTAAATGCCGGAGAGGATGTCGTGCGTGGCACCGCTGATCTCAGAGGCGATCTTGCGGGGCGGACGCATCGGTTCCTTGGGGTCTGTTTCGGTGTACGTGACGCGGCCCTCGGAATAATTGAACGCGGCCTCGCTGTCGCGGACGCGTTCCTTCTGGACGTCGTGCTTGACGGTGCGGACGGCGAAAAGGTCGCGGCCGTCAACGGTCGAACTTACCTGCTGAAGGAACGAGAAGCGGAAAAGCTTGAGCAAAGTGCCCTTCGAACGGGCCTCGGCCTCGATCACCATCGAACCGGGCTCGGCGGATTCTTTTACCGAAAGCACGAGGTCGGCGACCGGTATGCCGCTGATGATCTTGCTGAGCTTGCCTTCGTAGGTTAGTGTCTCGCCGGCGACGAACGGCATTTTTACCGCTGCCGGCCGCGACGCGGCGACGGATGCCGTCGAACTGCCGTTAGTAGCGGCGGGCTGTGCGGCACCGATCGCGGCGAAAAGCATCATCGCCGAGAGAAATGCTGCCGACTTGTTTACAAAGGCTCTCATCAAACTTGCGGAAATACGAACATCTTTGCCGTCAGAACTGCCAGGCCGAAAATGAGGCCAAGGGCGGCCTGGTACTCGCGGTGCTTCAAGTATAGCTGAAAATCAAAACCCGCGTCACCTTTTTTCCACGGTGTGAGCCGCGGGAAGAAGAGCGGCACATTCGCCGCAAACTCTTCAAAATCAGCCCCGTGGCGTTCCCTGAGGTCTTGTTCTTCGACGCGCATCACGGGGAAATAGATGCCAAGGAACAGGGCCGCGGTTATCAATGCCAGCCACCAGATATTTCCCGCTATCGTAAAGCCTACGGCAAGAATAAAACTGCCAAGGTACAGTGGATTACGCGAGTGCGAATATGGGCCCGTGACAGCGAGCTTTTCGTACTTGTGGATATGCCCCGCCGCCCATGCCCGGATCAGCAGGCCGACCACCGCGATCGCCCCGCCGACCGCCAGCGTCAACGCCGTCGGGCGAGCCAACACAAGAAAAGCCGCCGAAAGCAGAAACCCAAGCGGAACGCGAAATCGCTGAAGAAGCCTTTTTTTGCTAGAAACCATGGACGTGTGAAAAGGATAAAGGATAAAGGAGAAAGGAGAAAGTAAAGAACCATGCGAAAGCCCGCGTGTGAGCAATGGCGAAATCGGGACGGAAGGAGAAAGTTATTTCCCGCAAAGTCGCAAAGGGGTGTCCTTCTCTTGTCCGGTTTCGAGGTCCCAACGCAGGAGAAATTAACCACGAAAGGAGAAAAGAAGAAAACAGGAAAGAAGAAAAGCGTTTTCTCTTTGACTCTTCTCTCTGCCTTTTCTCTCTGCGTACTCTGCGTCCTACCTCTGCGGCTCTCTGCGTTGAATTTCTCCTCTTTTCTTTGCGGCTTTGCGGGAGGTCTTTTAACGCAGAGCTCGCAGAGAGAAGACGCAGACGGACGCAGGTGGCGAAAAATGGATAGTGGAGAATTGGAAGAAAAAGATAATGGATAGTGGACAATGGATAATTGCGAGTTTTTGATTGTCCATTGTCCACTGTCCGTTATGAATTTGAATTCAGCTGCCAGTTTTCAGCTGCCAGCTTCGAGCTTTTTCCCACTTGCCCATTTTCCCGTTCTCCGCTCTTCTCCTGTAACATAAACGTCCGGGCGTGCACATTCTTTTTGTAAAGCTTTCCGCCATTGGCGACATCATTCATGCTTTGCCTTCGCTTGCGGAGGTGCGGCGGCATTTTCCCGAGGCCGAGGTCTCGTGGGTCGCCGAATCGCGTTCGGCGGAGCTGCTGCGGGGCAATGTACTCATAAACAACCTGATCGGGATCGACACGCGTTCGCTTCGCGGCGGCAAGGTGATCGAGGAGCTCCTGCTCGACATCGGCCGCCAGGTCCGGGGGCTTCGCAAGCACAAGTTCGACATCGCCATCGACTTTCAGGGCCTCATCAAATCCGCGGCCGTCGCTACGCTAGCCGGTGCCCCGCGACGCTGGGGCTTCGCCCGCAAGGACCTTCGCGAGCCCGCGTCGCGATTTCTATTGACCGACACGGTAAAGATCCCGCCGGTGACGCACGTCGTCCGCAAAAATCTCGTCCTCGCCCGGACGGCTCTGGGCATTAACGACATTCCGGGGCCGATCGAATTCCCGATCTTCACTGCCGACGAGCACAAGGCCGAGGCCGCCGCGATAACGGAACAGGCGGGCGAACGCTTTGCAATATTGAACCCCGCGGGCGGCTGGGTCACAAAGCTCTGGAACGCCGAAAAGTTCGGCACGCTCGCCGACCGTATCTACGAAGAACTCGGGTTAACGCCCGTCATCGCGGCCGGCCCGAGCGAATCGGAACTGCTCGAACGCGTCCTCGCAAACAGCAAGACCGGCAAGGCCGTCGCCGTCCAGCCGACGCTAAAGGGCTTTTACGAACTCGCCCGCCGCGCGGCAGTTTACGTCGGCGGCGACACCGGCCCGACGCACCTCGCCATCGCCGCCGGAGCCCCGGTCGTCGGCATTTTCGGCCCGACCGAATGGTGGCGAAACGGCAGCACGAACCCAGAAGACATCGTCGTCGAACGCACCGACATCGGCTGCCGCACCGACTGCCACCGCCGCACCTGCAGCAACTGGATCTGCATGGACATCGAAGTCGAGACCGTCCTCACCGAAGTCCGCCGGCGGATCGGGGAAAATGGATAATTGACTTCGATAAAAGTGGATAATGGACAATGAAGAAGAAT
>JAUCQE010000712.1 GCA_030372865.1 Pyrinomonadaceae bacterium | reverse complement strand
GTCGAAGGACATTCGCTCCGAGACATCGCCGTACATTATCGGCAAAGCCTTCATAAGGCCGAGGAAGAAGGCGGAGTTTGCCATCTCATCGGCGATGGTCGGGCCGGCGGGCAGGAAACGCGCTTCGATTCGGAGGCTGGGCTTGCCGTCGAGAATGCCGTAGCAGGCGCGGTTCCAACGCCAGACGGTGCCGTTATGCATCCGCCATGCACGGAGCCGCGGGATGCCGCCGTTCCTCAGGGTCTCGAGCGAATTCTCCTCAAGCTCGCGTGTCAGGATGATGCGAAAGCGCGCGACGTCCTCGTGAAAGATATCGAGCATCGAATCGCGCACCCATTCGCGGCCGAAGGTGACGCGAGCCGGGCGGCTGCGTTCCTGCGAGGCGGGCCCGCGTTCGTCAACGGACTGCTGGAACAGCGCGAGCCGCGTCTCTGCCCACAGGCGATGAGCCATCAGGAGCGGAGAATTCACCGCCGGGGCGAGCACGGCACCGGAGATCGCCTGTGCCCAGTTGTAATAGTGCGTGAAACGGGCGATGGGCACCTGGATGTGGACCTGAAAGCTGGTGTTGCAGAATTCGACGAAAGTGTCGTGCATGTGCATCCGCAGTTCGTCGAGGCCCTTGATGTGGACCATGCGGTCGTCGCCGTGCAGCGCGGTCAGGACGCGGTTGAGCTGCTCATACCGCGGGTTGGGCGTCAGGTATTTTTCGACGAGGTCCGATTTCTGGATCGTCGGCAGGATGCCGCACAGAACGACGTCGCCGCCGTAATGCGACATCGCGTTGCGGACGATGCCGATAAGTTCGTTGAGCTCGGCTTCGAGCCGGGAAAAGCAATCGCCGTCAAAAAGCAGCGGCGTAACGTTCGCCTCGAGGTTGAACTGGCCGATCTCGGCCGTCGGCCGCGGGTCGCGGGCGTCGTTCATGACCTCGACCGCGAGCGGGGCGGGATGCATCGAGGAATCGACGAGGAACATTTCCTGCTCGGCACCGATGCGGCTGACATCGGCCTCGAGCATGCCGCCGTCGAGCATCTTTTCGAGGGCAAAAAGGTCGTTCAGCACGGCACGCGTGAACTCGCGAAGCTGGGAATCGTCCAATTCCGACCTGACCTGTTTCTCGCCCATACGCGGCCTTCCTGTGTACCGTTTCAATGCGAGTTTATATGAAAACGCGGGAGGCGGTGTGACCCGCGTCACATACGCGGAAAGGGGCTTGTGGTGTCGAACTTGCGGCGGCTCACAACAAGCTTGTCGCCGATCCAGCGGCGTTTGCGGAAACCCAGCAGGTGGAATATTTGCAGCGGGAAAAAGCGTGCGACGGCGGTGTCGATCTCGAAGACATCGGGATCTGTTTTCGACCTCTGGACGCCGGGAAGAAAATGCATCAGGCTGCCGAGCCGCATCCGCCTGAGCACACCCGAAAGCCAGATCCAGAACGGCGAGACCTCGCGGCCGATGAAAAAGCCGTCTTCGCCGAGCTTCTGATAAAGCGGTATCAGAACGAGGCCGCGTCCGTTTGCTTTGATCTCGCCGCGGGCATCGGCGGCAAGACGCTGGCCGCGGCTGATCGGATCGAAATTGTTGAAGCCGGGCAGCATCTCGAACTCATCCTCGGGCGTGATCGCGTGGCGGTAGCGGACCTCGAGGATACGCGGCCGGCCGGTCGCTTTTTCGAGCACGAGATTGTAGCGGTCGAGGTCATCGCTTTCGGGAAGAATGCCGGCGTTGACGATCGCACGCCAGACGAGTGCCTCGTGGACATCGACGGTCGATTCGGCAAAATGCTGTCCGCCCTCAAAACCGAGCGTCACGCAGCCGAGGCCGTTGAGGTACTCGAGCAAAGTGCCTTCGAGCTGTTCCTCGATGCCAAGCAAAATGGTCACGGGAAAGAGCTGTGCAAAGGCACGGTTTCGGAGCGTGTCGCCGACGGTCGCGAACGGCACGCCTTCCGCCGAGGTCGAATGGAGGTCAAGCACATAGACCTCGCCTTCCGACTCTTCGAGGGTCGGCATTATCATCCGCAGAAGCTCGGCCTGGTCGCGGTCCTCGGAAAGCTGCGGTTCGAGATTGGTGTCCGGCAGGTTGCGGATGACGTTGGTCGGCGTCCAGTGGCGGTTGAGGTCGGCGTCGATGAAGCGGATGCCCTTTTCAAGTGCACGCGTGTTCCCGGCAAGAAAAGTGATGCGGCCGCGGATATCGAAGTAGTACTTCATCAGCTGCGGGCCGATACGCTCGAGTGCCGTTACGCCCGCCTCTTCGTTGCCGTGAATGCCGCCGATGACGATCAGACTCGGGCCCGGGTCGTCGCCCATGAATTCGGCGATGAAGTGCTGTCTAGGCTCGTTCGGGTCGGCTGTCATCGGTCTGTTATACTTGGCTGAATTGTGAAATTTTCCGTACGCCATTGCAAGCTATGAGCAACGCCGACCTCCTGACCGGGACCGTCAAAGGCCCGGGAAAACTCCCGCACGAATACCTTTTCATCACCCGCGACAACCGGCGGACGAGGATCGGCGAGTTCGTTTTTTATGAGGCCGAGGTCGGCGGCGAGCCGCGAAAGATAGTCGGGACTATCAGCAGCCGAAGGCTCGTCCGCAACCTGCCGGACGCGTTTCTCGCCGAGCCGACCGTCTCGCCGGCATCGGTGGCGGCGTTGATCGGGATCGACGGCGACCCGGCGGACATTTACGAGATAACGGTCGAGACGATCGGCTATTTCAGCCGCCGGCTCGGCGACTTCGTAAACCCGCGGATACCGCCGCAGCCCGGTGACCGCGTTTTTCTTTCGTCGAGCGAAACGCTTTCGGAGATGCTGAGCTCAAAGCGGCCGGCGGACACGGGCTCGGCGCATATCGGCTCGCTTCTGACGCGCGAACCGGGCGAGGTTCCGGTGGTGCTCTCGGTAAAGGACGTCGTCTCGACGCATCTCGCCATACTCGCCTCGACCGGTTCGGGCAAATCGTACACGGCGGGCGTGCTGGTCGAGGAGTTTCTCCAATCCTACAAC
>JAUCQE010000711.1 GCA_030372865.1 Pyrinomonadaceae bacterium | reverse complement strand
GTCGAAGTCGAACGAGCGGTTCAATGCTTTTATGTGAACCGTCTGTTTTTCGCGGCTGATCAGAAAGCTGCGGGCGGCACACTCCACGGGGCGGTACTGGGCGTAATGCGAGAACTTCGAGACGTCGAAATCGCCGCCGAGTTCGCGGTTGATTCGGGTCAAGAGGTTCAGATTGAACGCGGCGGTCACGCCCTGCGGATCGTCGTAGGCGACGACGATCGTACGCGGGTCTTTCTGCATATCGAAGCCGATGAACAGCCGGTCGTCCGGGTTCATCACAGACCGCAGGTCGCGAAAGAACGCGAGCGCGTTAGGTTTCTGGAAATTGCCGATGTTCGACCCGAGAAAGAGCAGTATCTTGCGGCGGCCGCTGCCGTTCTTGAGCGAGCTGAGGATCTTGAAATAATCGCCCGTATGCGGATGCATTTCGAGATCGGGAAAACGGGCGGCAAATTCTGAAGTTAAGGCGTCGATCGCTTCCTGTGAGATATCGATCGGGGCGTAGGTGAAATCGGCTTCGTGCCGCAGAAATTCTTCGACAAGCAAAGCGGTCTTCGTGCCGTCGCCGGCACCGAGTTCAACGATCTCGAACTTGTCCGCTCCGGCCGTAAAGGCGTCGTAGATCGCGGTTGCCTGTTCGCTAAAGACCTTGAACTCGGCCCGCGTCAGGTAATACTCCGGCAGTTTCATTATCTCCATGAACAGCCGTGAGCCTTCGTCGTCGTAAAAATAACGCGACGAAAGATGCTTCGGCGTCGAGCTCAGGCCGGCGAGGACATCCTCTGCAAATTGTGAAAGTTCTGGTTTAGGAGTTTCCATAGAGATTCGAACAGGATGCACAGGATGAACATGATGCAAGAAGAACTGCACCAGGTGCGTGCTTGACTGGGCGTGCGATCTTCATTGCGCCAACCGGATGCCGGTGAACTGCCAGCGGAGGTGCGGGTGGAAAAAGTTTCGGTACGTCGGGCGGCTATGGCCTGCGGGCGTCGCGACCGATGCTCCGCGGAGCACCATCTGGTTGATCATGAATTTGCCGTTGTATTCGCCGACCGCACCTTCGCCTTTTCGGAAGCCCGGATAGGGAAGATACGCGGAATTCGTCCATTCCCAGCGTCGGCCCCAACGGAATTTATCGTTTGCCGCTTCCCATTCGAACTCGGTCGCGAGCCGCATTCCTTTCCACTCGGCGAATGCCGATGCCTCGTAAAACGAGACGTGGCAGACGGGTGCGTCGGGCACGACCTCGCGAAGGCCCGCAAGCGTGTAGTTAAAGAACCTGCCGTCGCGGTCATGCCAGTAGAGCGGAGCCTCGACGTGTTCGCGGTTGACCCAATCCCAGCCTTCGGAATGCCACAGAAGCGCGTTGCGATAGCCGCCGTCGTCGATGAACTCTTTGAACTCGCGGTTGGTGACGAGGCGTCGGCTGATCGCGTAGTCCTCCAGGAAAACGCGTTGGCGGCCGAGTTCGTTGTCGAAGCAGAAACCCTCGCCGTTGTAACCAATCTCGTAAATGCCGGCGGGCATTTCGATAAGCTCACGCCCGGCTGTTTCGATATCTTCGACCTGTGCAAATGACGCATCGTAAACGGGAAGGAGCGGGTTCGTGGAGAACGTGTATTTCAGGTCGGTCAGGAAAAGTTCCTGATGCTGCTGCTCGTGGTTCAGGCCGAGGGTGACGAGTTCGGTCAAGGCCGCTTGTTTGCCTTCGTCTCGGGCAAGGAGTTGCGACATTCTTTCGTCGACGTGTTTGCGGTATGCGAAGACCTGTTTGACGGTCGGGCGGCTGATGTCGCCGCGGCGGTCGCGGGCAGTGCGGTCGCCGATCGAGTTGTAATAGCTGTTGAATAGAAAACCGAAAGCGGGGTCGAACGGCTCGTAGCCCGGCACGAATTGTTTGAGGATCATTTCCTCGAAAAACCATGTTGTATGAGCGATGTTCCACTTCGGCGGAGAGACGTCCACGATGGGCTGCGGGATGTAGTCTTCGATCTCGAGCGGGCCGCAAAGCTCTTCGGTCCGGGCACGCACGCGGCGGTAGAACTCGAGCAGATCTTGCTCTGCGGCGTCTGATTGCTGGACTGCATGCATTCTTATATTAAAACAAAAAAGCGGGGGATGAGGAAGAACTTTATGCTTGCGGGGCCGCGAGCGTCGTAACTATCCCTACTGTTTTCTTACTTTTAGCAGTGCTTCACGGCTGATCTCGGCGAGGTACGGGTCTTCGCTTTTGGCAAGGCTTTCGAGCAGCGAGACCGACGACGGGCTGCCGATCGCACCGATGGCAAATGCCGCTTCGCGGCGTGTGTCCTGTGCTTCGAGCTTGTTATTAACAACGGTGGTCAGCGTCCTAATTGCTCGGGCGAACGGGCCGCCGTCTTTCGTCAGGTCCGTGGGTTCGACCTCGCTCGCGGATTTATATTTCTCGGGCAGAAAATTCTCGGGCGTCAGGCGGCTAGGGCCGAGTGACCGGGCCCGTTCGGCGATCTGGCCGATGGAGCGGGCGGCGGAACGGCGAAGAAACTCGTGCTCTTCGCGGATGCGAGCGTCTAGCACGGCGACAAGAGGAGAAACGGCGGCACCGTCGCCCGCCGTGCCGAGCGCT
Source organism: Pyrinomonadaceae bacterium (assembly GCA_030372865.1). Taxonomy (GTDB): domain Bacteria; phylum Acidobacteriota; class Blastocatellia; order Pyrinomonadales; family Pyrinomonadaceae; genus OLB17. The sequence goes on along the minus strand of JAUCQE010000711.1, from coordinate 319 downwards.
ACGGCCGCGGCGGCTCGGACCTCAAGATCTTTATCGGCACGAAGCGTTTCGACAAGTGCCTTCGAAGCCGCGATGTCGCCGACCTTGCCTAACGCGTATGCCGCCTCTCGCCTGACGAACGGAGCCCGGTCTTCGAGCAAAGGCAAAAGTCGCGGAAGGACCTCCAACGGCGGCGCGAAGACGGACGATCCAGCGGCGGTCGCGCGGACGATCTCGTTCGCATCCTTTAACGCCGGGATCGCGAGACGCGATGCTTCTGCGGAGCGAAGGTTCCTGATCTGGAACAGGGCTTCGCGTTTTGCCTCGACGTCGCCTGAGC
>JAUCQE010000710.1 GCA_030372865.1 Pyrinomonadaceae bacterium | reverse complement strand
GGATAGCTCGATCTGAGCCGGCGGCCGTTTCAATTCCTCCGCACTGAGCGATGCTGCGGACGGATAAAGCCGCCTCTCAACGCTGAACTCTGTCGGTTCTGGAGCCGCGAAATAGGCGTCGCTGTTCTCGACGGCAAAAGCGGAATGGCCACGCAGGATCTCGGCAGGGTCGCTTGACGCCGGTTTGAAGCCGCCCATTTCGACGAACTCGCTGCCCCATTCGAACGGACGCACGACGCGGTTGTCGTTGAGCATCGCGAAATGCCGTTCGCGTTTGTGCATTATCCGTTTGAGCATGGCGGTCCGTCAAAACCGAGTTTAGAGAGCAGCAGGGCAATAGTAAAGCCGACGGTTCTCCGCCGGCGTTTCGCGAGTTGGACAGGGCGTCTAGCGTTTGCGGCGAACGTAATAGACGACGCCTTTATGGTCATCCGTAAACAAGAACGAATCGGGCCCGGTCTTCATAATGTCGCACGGCCGGCCGTGGACCCTTCCGCGGGAGAGGAATCCGGTGATCAGGTCTTCCTTTCGCTTGTTGCCGCGGAGAGCGGCGATCTTATAGCCGCTGCCGATCCGTTCATCGGTCGAGCCGTGCAGCGAGACCAGGAACGAATCCTTAAGTGCGGCGGGCGAATCGGCATCGCCGAAATAGTCGAAACCCATCGCGGAGCTTCGTGCCGGAAAGAACGCGAACGGGCGTGTCACGCGGCGGCAGCCCGCGCGGCGACGGAGCTTCGGGTCGGCGATGATCCGGCCGTTAGCGGAGTGGCAGTAAGGCCAGCCTGCGTCGGAGCCGGCCGTGAGCTTATAAAATGTCTCATCCGGGCGACGCGTGCCGAGATGGTCGGAACCCTGGTTCGTCGCGTAAAGCGCGCCGTTGATCCATTTCAGGCCGACGGCGTTTCGAAGCCCGCTCGCGAAAACCCGGCTGCCCGAACCGTCGGGGTTCATTTCCAGCACGGTGGCACGCACCTTTTCCTTTTCCTCGCAAGAATTGCAGCTTGAGCCGACCGAGACGTAAAGCTTGCCGTTCGGGGCAAAGGCGATGGTTCGCGTCAGGTGCCAGCCGCCGTATTTATAGCTAAGCCCGTAATCCGGAAAGGTCGCGATCGTCTGCGGGCGGGTGTCGGTCGGCGACTCCTCGCCCGGCGTGAAACGCCGCCGCGTCAGTTTTCCGGTCTCGGCAATGTAGAGCCAATCCTGCCCGGCGGCATCGCGGTAAAACTGAACGCTGTTCGGATTGTGAAGTCCAGAGAGGTAGGTGATGGTCCGGCCGAATTTGCCCGACCCTTCATCCCACCCGTCGAGTATGTAGATCACGCCGCGCTTGTTGTCGGTGAGATTGTACATATCGGTGACGAAAATGCGGCCGTCGGGCGACTTGGCAAAGAACCGCACACGCCTTAGCCCTTCGGCCGCGGGAATGATCTCAAACTCCTCGGGCAGGTTCAGCGTGAACGACATTCCGTTCTTTAGCGTCACCTTTTGCGGCACGAGACGCGTTTGCCCCAGGCCTATCGAAGGCAAAAGGACGGCGATCAGGAATAGCAATTTCATACGTGTCGTGTTAGAAGGTAATCGACCGGCGAGGAAACTATGAACATCGACAAATATCGGATCGAGGAAGGCACAAAGCTGAACCTGAAGGAGCACCGGACAGATGACACCGGCGATTATACCGACAAAGACGAGGCGGTAAAAGACCTCCAGGACAACATCCAGCGGATGCGTGAGCTGCAGGACATGCTCTATGCACAGGATGTTTACTCGCTGCTGATCGTCTTCCAGGCGATGGACGCCGCGGGCAAGGACGGTGCGATCGAGCACGTAATGAGCGGCGTGAACCCGCAAGGCGTTTCGGTCGTCTCGTTCAAACAGCCGTCAGCCGAGGAACGCGATCACGATTTTCTCTGGCGTTGCCAAAAGAACCTTCCCGAACGCGGCCGGATCGGCATATTCAACCGGTCGCATTATGAAGAAGTTCTGGTCGTTCGCGTCCACCCGGAAATACTGCAGGGCCAGCAGCTGCCTAGGGAATTGAAAGAGGACAAGGACATATGGAAGAAGCGGTTTGACCACATCCGCGATTGGGAGCAGCACCTTTTCGAGAATGGCATCCACGTCGTGAAATTCTTCCTGAACGTCTCGAAAAAGGAGCAGAAAGACCGATTTCTAGCTCGCATCGAAGAGCCGGAGAAAAACTGGAAATTCTCAATGGGAGATGTAAAGGAACGCGCTCACTGGGATGATTATATGCACGCTTACGAAGAGGCGATCTCCGCGACCTCGACGAAACACGCCCCGTGGTACGTCATCCCGGCCGACAAGAAATGGTTCACACGGCTCGCCGTTTCGGAGATCATCGTCGCGAAATTAGAGTCGATGGACCTGCATTATCCGAAGGTCTCCAAAGAACACCTCGACGAACTGGCCGAGGCAAAGAAACTGCTTGAGAATGAGTGATGTGCGGATGACGTCGTCATCGCTTTACGGCGTATTCGGTCTGTACCATTCCGCTCGGAAATTCCTTTACGCTGACAAGTTTCAGTCTTATATCGCGGCCGGTCTCGCCGAATAAGGGAATGCCGGTACCGATAAGGATCGGAAGGCGTGAAACGATGATGCGGTCGATCGCGTCGTCGCGGAGAAACCGCTGCACGGTGACGCCGCCGTCAACATAGACGTGCGTATGGCCGCGCGACGCGAGTTCTTCAAGGATCGCTTTCGGCTCGCCGGACATCCGTTCGACCTTACCGCCCTCGGGCAGTTTTTCGAGCTCTCGGCTGCTCAGCACATACACCGGCATCTCGCCGTAAAACCACCCGCCGAATCCGAGCACGGTCTCGTAAGTATTCCGCCCGATCACCAGTGCATCCACCGCGGCGATGAAATCGTTATAACCGTAATCCTCCTTCGCGCTCTCGCCCGAGGTCAGCCAGTCAATATCGCCATTCTCCCGGGCGATAAACCCATCAAGGCTTACACCGCAAAATACTGAAGTCTTGATCATATGCATATCACAACGGCCGGCACGTCAGCTATATATGGCCGGTCTCGGAAGTTGTTAATACGATACCATGCCTCTACGGTCCGGGCGGGATCGTTTCGCCTCGCGGGTCCCCCATCATAGCGCCCCAGAACGTGATCACCAGTAGCAACACGACTACAAAGATGGCCGCCGAGATCGTCGGTTCTTTTGTCCGCCATTAATTTCTCCTCCAGGCAGTTGATACCATAAGTTCGAACTCCCGGAGGTCTGCTGAATAACACGGGCGGACCGGCCTTTTCTGGAACCCGACGCGTTTCTATCCCGACTTTTCGATGATCCTCAACCGGCAGACCGGGCGATCCGTCGGCAAAAATGTTTGTTGACAATTGTCGATTCTGGGTTAGAATCTCGTAAAACTGCCGGCACCCGCGGCCCCTAGCTGTAACCTGCCGATACACCAAAAAAGCCGGAGAATCTCTCATGAAGTCTGTATTTTTGACGTTCGCCGTCCTATTCTTTCTAGTTCCGTTCACCGCCGCACAAACGTGCGAGACACCCAAGATCGTAGCCAATGCGAAAACGGATAACTTTTTCACGCCCGAACAGGAGATGATCCTCGGCGAGCTTACGCTTCAACGGCTGGTCAGCGAATTTCGGCCGTTACGCGACCAGAAACTGCTGAGCTACGTTGAAACGATAGGTAATCGTTTGATCAAGCACCTGCCTGACATAGGGATCAGATACCAGTTCCACATAATCGATTACCCTGAGGCGAACGCGTTCAATATTCCCGGTGGTCACGTTTTCCTTTCGCGAAAGCTTATCGCTTTCTCGAACAGCGAAGACGAGGTCGCGAGTGTAATAGCGCACGAGCTCGGGCATGCCGTGGTAAGGCACGGAGCGCAGGACATGTCAACGTCGATGCGGAAGGTCCTGAACATCTCATCGGTGGGCGACAGAAAGGACATCATCGAGAAGTACAACCTGCTGATCGAGAACGCCCGCACGAAGCGGGCCCCTTCCCGCCGCGGGCATGAGGGCGAGCAGCAGCTTGAGGCCGATAAACTTGGTTTTTACGCGATGGTCGCAGCCGGTTACGACCCGAACGCCTCGTTTACGTTCTTTGACCGCCTGACCGAAAGCGAGGGCAAGACGGGAAGCTGGTTCAGCGATCTTTTCGGCAATACGCGGCCCGAGCAGAAGCGCCTCCGCGAACTCGCAGATGCAACCCAGAAACTGCCTCAGGAATGCCGTGACGGACGCTCAGCCACCGCCACGGACCAGTTTCTCCGATGGCAAGCTGACGTCGTTTTCTTCCGCGATGCAGCACGCAAAGAGGATGTCCCGGGCCTGATGTGGAAAAAGGAACTTGAGCCCAAACTTCGCAGCGATGTCCGACAGATCGAGTTCAGCACGGATGGAAAGTATCTGGTCGTCGCCGATGACTATTCCGTTACTGTGCTTGAGCGCGAGGGCTTAAAGGTCCTTCGTCAGATCCCGGTGAATGACGTATCACACGTTTACCTGACAGCAGGTGACACGCAGTTGGTCCTTACCACCGACGGCCTGAGGTTTGAGCGCTGGGATATTGCCAGCGGTGACGTGCTCGAGGTCCGGGAGCTTGTGCTGCGACGGGACTGCTGGGAGCACTCTCTTTCTCCTGACGGTAATTACCTCGCTTGTGTCGACCTTGATACGAACCTGAACGTAATCGAAACAAAGACCGGAAAACGGGTGTGGGAAAAGAAGAAGTTCTATGACCTCAGCATATTCGAGTACATCGTATGGATCGGCTCGGGTGACGATTCAGAAGATGGATTCTTCCGCATCGGGTTTACGCCGGACTCCAAGAATGTCGTTTTCAGCAGATCGAACAAGTTCAGATTTCGTTTCAGGATCGACGGAATGACGGTCGATCAGTCTGACAACACGGCGGTCGGGGTCGATCTCCGGGCGTTGAAACAGATCGATCTTGGCGGGAGTTTGAAAAAGATCGCCGCACAGCCGTACGCCTTTATTGCCGACAATCGCATAGTCGGCAGCACGGATGGAAAGCTCGAATCCGGCGGTGTTTTCTCGTTCCCGGATGGTAAGCGTATTGAGAAGTTGACGTTTGGCGGCGAGAACATCACGCCGACGGCCGACCCGAACTATGTAGTTGTGAAGCCGCTCGCGGATGGATCCGCCGGAATTTACGACATCGCCCGCAATGCGGTGGTGGTCGCACTGAAGAAGGACGACCTTGCGATATGGAAGGACATGGTTGCGTTCGAATCGGTAAGCGGCAAAGTGGTGGTTAGAAAGGTCAGTTACGATGAATCGAAGAAGGGGCTCGACGGCAAGGACGTAGCGAGCGTCGATCTGCCGGCGGGCAGGGTCTCGGAGGTTGATACGGCCGAGGTCTCGGACGATTTCGGTTGGGTAGCCCTTTCATCCGAAAGCCGCGGCGGCATTTGGAACCTAAAGACCGGTGAACGAAAAGTCTTTACACGCGGATTTCGGTCGGGAGTAGTAGATAACTCGGGCCGAGCCGTTGCAAGCTTCCCGGGGCTGGACGGCACGAAGCACAGCCTCGCATTGCTCGACGCGACAACGGGCCAGGGCACGCCGGTCCGCGAGCTTCCAGAGTACGGAGTGCGGCAGTACGGACGATTCCTTCTGCAGCGGACGAGCCTTAAGGACGACAAGTCTGACAACTCGAAGTCGCCGATCCCTTTATCCGAAGAAGAAAAGGCGAATCTCCGACTCCGCAGCGACGTCAAGATCGAGATCCATGATTGGCTCGCGAACAAGGTCATCTGGTCGCGGGAATTCAAGGGAGCGGTGCCGCGGCTTTCGTTCGACCCATACTCGGGACGGGTGTTGTTCTTTTGGCGGCTGAGCACGGACGAAGGAAAGGCCAGGCTTAAAGAAAATGTCGCCCTGAAGGCGAAGGCCGAATCGCTGGAAGATAAAACTGGCGATTATCTGATCGATGTAATCGATTCCTTCGAGGGCAGATTGGTCGGGAATCTGTTGCTGGAGACCGGAAAGGGTTCTTTCTCGATCCGTTATGGCCAGTCCGAGCGAGATTGGCTTGTCGTTAACGATTCGCAGGACCGCGTCCTCGTCTATTCGCTTTCGGACGGCACACTTCGCCATCGCTTTTTTGGAAGTCATGCCGCGGTAAATCCGATGAAGAACCAGTTGGTCGTTGAGAATGTGCCGGGTGAACTTGCCCTTTACAGCCTCGATACCGGCGACAAGATCGCGGATTTCGTGGTCGGCGGCGGCGTTTCCTTTTCGAGGTTCAGCCTCGATGGAAACCGGCTCTTCATTTTCAGCGATCAGCAGGTCGGATTTGCGATCGACCTGACCAAGGTCAAAGCTGCCCCGAAACAGGTGATCTTCTAACATTGCTTTCGTTATGTAAAAAGCGGCAGCCGGCGGCGTATTTTGCCGGTTGCCGCAATTGTTTTTAGTCTCGGTGCTATGGCTTTTTACTGAGCTGTCCGCGGACGGCTCCGTCAGCAAACTCAGCATTGTGGACGTTTACATAAAAGAGCTCAGGTGATTGGCGGATGCGTTTGATGAGTTCCGCGTCCGCATCTACGCAGCCTGAAGACGTACCATTCGCATCTGGCGTCGTCAGTGTAACTAGAACCGGCCCGGCGGCTCCGGCAGCGGCTTCATGAATATGAGCACCGGTCGCGGTTGCTATGTTGGATACGGTCAATTCCCAGCATATCTGATTCTTTCCCTGGTTCAGGCGAATCGTCGCGGTTCCCGTCCCGTCAGTATCGCCCGGGCCCGGAACTTCGGCGGCTCCGGTCAGCGCTGTCGTAAGCTTTCGGCCAGTATCCTTCTGCGAAAATGCCGATGTTGTTCCAAAAATTAGTATTGCGAAAACTGCCAGTACTCCTGCGAATTTCATACGTAAACTCCTTGATCTAAACCCACTTGATATAAATGCCGGTACCGTCTGCACGGTACCGGCTGGTATGGATCAGGACCTCGACGTAGCCGTCTTGGTCTTGCCTGTTGAAGTCGTCGTGTCGGTCAACGACGTGGATGACGTGCCGGCCGTAGAAGTCCCGCTTGTCGAGCGAGTACTCGAATCGCTCCAGGAACTGCTTACACGAATTCGGTTCTCAACGTTCTTCACGCCCGAAACGGCTTCCGCGAGATCCTCGGCAAGACGCTTCTCATAGCGGCTGTCGACCGTGCCGCTCAGGACCACGTCGCCTTGTTCGACCTTGACCTCAATATCCGATGCATCAAGATAATCAAAGTCGGTCAGGCGGTCGTTGATATCCTCCTGGATGCGGTCGTCCGACCGCGTGTAGCCCTTTGGGCCGCGTCCGCGATGCTGACCCTCATAGCCCTCGCGGCGGTAGTCCATCTCGCGGCGTCGGGCCGCCTCGTCGTCGCCAAACCACGAGGATACTTCATCGGCGGTCTTGTCCCACCAGCCGCGGTCGTCCTGGTTGTATCCGCGGCTCGTGTAGCCGGACTCGGAATTCGGATAGTTCTCGTAGTTGCTGCCGTAGCTGTTGCTTCGGCCGTACATTCCTCCTGATTCGCCCGAGTGCCTGCTGCGGTTCGGATAGTTGGTATCGCTCTGATATCCGCCGCCGTAGGAACTAGTTCCATAGCTGCCCTCGTAACCTGACGAACGGCCTTGCGATCCGCTGGCTGATCGCCAATCACCCTGCCGGCCTTCCGAGCCGCTATAACCGCCGCCCGAATAGCCGCGTTGCTCGCTGTAACCGCGTTCGGACGGGAAACGGCTGCCGAACTGGCCGCGTTCGCCGAATCCGCTGTACGGTTCCGACGAATATCCCTGTCCGTACTGCTGACGTCCGCTTCCGAAGTACGGCTCGTCGTCGCCGCGGTAGCCGTATCCGGAGCTCTGGCCGAACTCACGGTCGCGGCCGTAACCAGATGAAGGATAATTGCCTCGTTCGCTTCTGTTTCTGCTGAAATTTCTGTTACCCATATTCGTACTCCTTGTTCAAAATTTGTCGATTCCGGTGCCCGCCGCTCGCTAAATGGCGACCGGCACCGAAGTGCCATTCTGTGCGTCCGTTCGGTACGCCTACGCATCGTATGTACAAGTTCGATGCGCGCGAACTCGAGTGAACCGTCCGCTCGGCCGGCCGCTTACCATTTGTAAACGTCTGGGAACGAACGAGTTCTTGCGTGGGCAATGCTCTTTTATGGGGGAATTCGGATCGACTCAAATAGCTGACAGATTGATGATGGTGCAATCACGGTGCCATGCAGGGTCGATCCGGATGTCTTCAAATCGGTGAGCGTGCCGGCTCGACATGGTCGGTAACGCCCTTCACCCCTGATTCGCGTGCGCAGTACGCGCAGCAGTAAATATTCTTGTTCGCTTCCTCCACACCGTGTCCGATCACCTTGCATCCGCAATGGGCGCATATCGGGGCGAGCTTGTGGATGGCGCATTCGAAGCAGTCAAAGACATGCGAGACGCCTGCCGTCACCACTTCGAATGAAAGATAGTAATCGTTACCGCAGACTTCGCAGCGTGCCATGTTTCTCCATCAGCGGCGGCATGGGAAGCCAGATCGCCGTTCCCTTGCCGTCGGTTTTAAAAGTTCAATGCGTGTGATCCGCCATAGACAAGCATTTATTCACATCCCGTACGGTTCATTACGGTTCACTCACCGGCGCAATCCGCCTTTACGAGAAGACGGCAACGCACCTGAGCGGGCGGCATATAAGTGGACCGGACTTATTCCGATGTTAGATTTCCATCGTGGCGGTAAATGTCGTGTGGATGACATTTCCCTGCTCATTCGGCAGAAATCGCATATCGCGGAGCAAATTGCTAGAATGGGAAGCCTTAGCACACATGTTTTCGGAGGAGCTTTTTGAAGCTGAGAGGTGCCTTTACGGGGCACGACTCCTGGAACCTGATGCGGATAATACCGACGAAGGGAGAAAAACGATGAAAGACATTAATGAACTCACCAGCGATGAGGTAAAACTGCCTGCTTCGCGAAAGATCTACGTAGAGACCAACGGCAGCACGGCGAACCAAGACAAGCATCACCTGCGTGTCCCGTTCCGCGAGATCGCGCTGAACGCTTCTAAGGATCTCGACGGAACTTTGGTCGAGAATCCGCCGGTCCGTGTTTACGATACGAGCGGTGTCTGGACCGACCCGGAGACAAGATGCGACGTCCGCGAAGGGCTGCCCGCGTTGCGACGGGAATGGATCATCGCCCGCGGCGACGTCGAAGAATATGAGGGCCGAGAGGTACAGCCGCAGGATAACGGCTACCTAACGAAAGGTGCCGAAGACATTGCACGGATAAAAGACACCGGCGCGTTGGAGGAATTTCCGGGCCTCAAACGTGCTCCGCTCCGCGCAAGACCGGGCCATGCCGTTACGCAGATGCATTATGCACGCCGCGGCATCATCACGCCGGAGATGGAATACGTCGCCATCCGCGAAAACCTCGGCCGGCAGATCGCGTTCGAGACGATGCAGAACGGTGCCGAGGCCGACCGTTCCTCGCTCTTTCACCAACATAAGGGAGAGTCTTTCGGAGCATCCATTCCGAAATATGTAACGCCCGAGTTCGTTCGCGAAGAGGTCGCCCGCGGGCGTGCGATCATCCCGGCAAACATAAACCATCCCGAAAGCGAACCGATGATCATCGGCCGCAATTTTCTGGTAAAGATAAACGCAAATATCGGCAACTCGGCCGTTGCTTCATCTATTGAAGAAGAGGTCGAGAAGATGCGCTGGTCCACGCTTTGGGGTGCGGACACGGTGATGGACCTTTCGACCGGAAAGAACATCCACGCGACGCGCGAATGGATACTTCGAAATTCGCCCGTGCCGATCGGGACCGTGCCCATCTACCAGGCTCTTGAAAAAGTAGGCGGCAAGGCAGAGGAACTCACCTGGGAGATCTACCGCGACACGCTCATCGAACAGGCCGAGCAGGGCGTCGATTACTTCACTATTCACGCCGGCGTGCGTCTGCCATATATTCCGCTCACCGCGAAACGAACCACCGGGATCGTCAGCCGCAGCGGTTCGATCATGGCGAAATGGTGCCTTGCCCATCACGAGGAAAGTTTCCTTTATACGCGCTTCCGCGAGATCTGCGAGATCATGCGGACCTATGACGTCTCATTCTCTCTCGGCGACGGCCTGAGGCCCGGTTCGATCGCCGATGCGAACGACGAAGCACAGTTTGCTGAGCTTGAGACGCTCGGGCAACTGACAAAGATCGCGTGGGAAATGGATTGCCAAACCATGATCGAAGGCCCCGGACACGTGCCGATGCATTTGATCAAGGAAAACATGGACAAGCAGCTAGAGGTCTGCGGCGAGGCTCCGTTCTATACATTGGGCCCGCTGACGACGGATATCGCTCCGGGCTACGACCATATCACCAGCGGAATCGGAGCCGCGATGATCGGATGGTTCGGCACGGCGATGCTTTGCTATGTTACGCCCAAGGAACACCTCGGCCTGCCTAATAAACAGGACGTAAAAGAAGGCGTCATCACCAATAAACTCGCCGCCCACGCCGCCGACCTTGCAAAAGGGCATCCGGGCGCGCAGTACAG
>JAUCQE010000709.1 GCA_030372865.1 Pyrinomonadaceae bacterium | reverse complement strand
TTTTATAGGTTTCGGTTATACTTTGACCATAACCGATAACTTTTTGGCAGACGGCGGCCGATGGAAGAGAAAAAGAACCTTTGGGGCGGGCGTTTCACTACGCCGACCGACGAAACATTTACCGAATTCAACCGATCGTTCGGCTTTGACTGCCGGCTTTTTGCGGCCGACATCGTCGCGAGCATCGCGCATGCGAACGGGCTCGGGCGCGCCGGCGTGTTGACGCAGGACGAGGCGGCGGCGATAGTCAGCGGCCTTGAGGGCCTTGCGGAAAAGGCGGGGCTCGAACCGGATTTCTTTGACGATGACGCTGCCGAGGACGTGCACTCGTTCATTGAGGCTCACCTTGTCGAGGCGATCGGCGACCTCGGGAAAAAACTGCACACGGGCCGCAGCCGCAACGACCAGGTCGCGACCGCCTTTCGGCTGTGGCTGCGGGCGGAAACGGATTCGGTGATCGAGGAACTGCGGGTGCTTGAGCGGGCGTTGATCGCCGCCGCCGAACGGCATCCGGACGCGGTGCTCCCGGGCTATACGCATCTTCAACGGGCACAGCCGGTGATGTGGGCATACTGGTGCCTGGCCTACGTAGAGATGTTCAACCGCGACCGCGAGCGGTTCTTTCAGGCCCGCGGACGGCTGAACACGATGCCGCTCGGTTCGGCGGCACTTGCGGGCACGGCGTTTCCGATAGACCGCGAGGCAGTCGCGAAAGAGCTCGGGTTCGAGGGCGTATCGCGAAACAGCCTTGATGCCGTCTCGGACCGCGACTTTGCGGTCGAGTTTGCGGCGGCCAGTTCGCTGGTGATGGTGCACCTGTCGCGGCTTGCCGAGGACCTTATTCTTTACTGTTCGACCGAATTCGGCTTTGTCACGCTGTCGGACGCGGTATCGACGGGGTCGAGCCTGATGCCGCAGAAAAAGAACCCTGACGCGCTGGAACTGCTCCGCGGAAAATCGGGCCGCGTTTTCGGCCATCACGCCGGGCTGCTGGCGATGTTGAAGGGATTGCCGCTCGCGTATAACAAGGACATGCAGGAGGACAAGGAGGCGATTTTCGACACGGTCGATACGCTGCGTCTGTGCCTGCAGGTGACGGAGATCGTGCTTGCGAACGTGACGCTGAACGAAGACCGCTGCCGCTGTGCCGCGACGACCGGTTATTTGAACGCGACGGAGCTTGCAGATTATCTGGTCAAGAAAGGCATACCTTTCCGCACAGCGCATGATGCGGTCGGGCGGCTGGTGCTGTTCGGGATCGAGCAGGGCCGCGAGCTGAACGAGCTGACGCTGGATGAGATGCAGGCCGTTGCGGCGGAGATAGACGAGGCGGTCTTTGAAGCACTCAGCCTTGAACGTACGCTCGCGAGCAAAGCCGCCGTCGGCGGCACATCGCCGGAACGCGTCCGCGCCGAACTCGACGCGGCAAAGGAACGGTTGAAACTCTAAGATCACATTCAATGGAAAAATCCGAACTAATCAAGCGGACCGCGGAGAACGAGCTGATGCAATTTCTCGGGGTGAAGATCGTTGAGACCGAGCCCGAACGGGTGGTGTTGACGATGGAGGTAACGCCGAAGGTGCACCAATATGTCGGCATAATGAACGGCGGCGTTTCGCTGTATCTCGCGGAAACCGCGGCATCGATCGGCGTGGTCGCGAATGCTGACCTGACGAAAGTGACGCCGGTCGGAATCGAGATCAATGGCAATCACCTGCGTGCCGTCAGCAAAGGGATGCTGACCATCGAAGCGAAACCGATCTATCCGGGACGCACGATGAGCATCTGGCAGATCGACAT
>JAUCQE010000708.1 GCA_030372865.1 Pyrinomonadaceae bacterium | reverse complement strand
CGCTGTCTCGTGGGCTCGGAGATGTGTATAAGAGACAGGCGCGTGCTGCGTTGAATCCGCTCATCACTCTTACCGGCCTTTCGATCGGCGCGCTCGTAAGTGGTTCCGTTATCGTTGAGACCGTCCTCGGCCGGCAGGGAATCGGCGCGCTGACCGTTGCCGCGGTCCGCAGCCGCGATGTGCCGCTTGTGATGGGAATAGTGCTTATCGTAAGCGTCGCCGTCTGGCTCGGCAATGCCCTCGCCGAGCTTTTGCAGATGCTGAACGACCGCCGACTTCTTGATGCCGAACGAAACTGACATCACGAAAGCTGCTTTAACGTCGTCGGCCCGGCCACGGGTCGCAGCCTCGGTCGGCGTTGCCGTGATAGTGCTCTTCGCTATCATTGCAATTCTGGCCGACTTCATCGCACCGTACGATTATGCCGCACAGCAGCGTACGCAGCCGTCGGCACCCGCATCGCGGATCCGCTTTACCGATGACTCCGGCTCGTTCAGCCTGCGGCCGTTCTTTTATCCTCAACGGCTTACAGACCCGCTTTTCCTCATATATGAAGAAGACCGTTCGCGGCCGGTTCCGCTCACGCTGTTCGCCCGCGGCGACGGCTATCGATTTCTCGGGCTAATGGAGACGAATGTGCATCTCTTCGGCCCGTCCGATGCCGAAGCTCGCTTCAACCTGCTCGGCACAGACTCGCTCGGCCGCGACCGTTTCTCGCGTCTTGTTCAGGGAATCCGTTTTTCGCTTATCGTCGCTCCGCTGGGTGTGTTGCTGGCGTCCTTTATCGGTGTATTTATCGGAACGATTAGCGGCTATGCGGCACGCTGGCTAGACACGGCGATGATGGGCATCGCAGACGCAATACTTTCTCTGCCGACGCTCGTGCTGATGCTCGCAGCGAGGGCGGCTTTCCCGCTTGAACTGCCGCCCGCGACAGCCGGGTTTTTGCTCGTCACGATCTTTGCCGCCTTCGGCTGGGCCGAGATGGCACGGCTGACGCGAAGCCTCGTCCGCTCGCTGCGTGAGCGCGAGTTCGTCCTCGCCGCGCGTTCGATCGGCCTCTCGCCCGCCCGCATACTCTTCCGCCACATCCTGCCGAACGCAGCCGGGCCGATCATGACGCAGGCAACGATAATGCTGCCGACGTTCCTGCTTGCCGAGGTCTCGCTTTCGTTTCTCGGCGTCGGGCTCCAAGAGCCGGTCCCGAGCCTCGGCAACATGCTCGCCGCGGCCGGCGACATCACCCAACTCTCTCGCCAGCCGCTGCTCCTGCTTTCACCCGCCATCGCCATCTTCCTG
>JAUCQE010000707.1 GCA_030372865.1 Pyrinomonadaceae bacterium | reverse complement strand
GGTATGCGGCTGTATATGCGTTCTACTTGACGTCGATGGAAAGCCACGCCGCTCGTCTCCGCGGTTTCGTTGACCAGGTCACAAAGGCGACCTTGACGGGAAACACATTTGACGATGCGGCGTCCGTACGCGGTCTGCTTAACTTCTTTTCGCGTGGACTCGATTCAGCTGCTTTCAGCGAAGACGAAGTAAAAGCCGCGACCGGATTAGACGCGGCTGAAATTCATTCCGGCTCATTTCTCGGATCTGCCTAAACTTGGCCGCCCGACATTATTTTGTCGAGCATCTCGTCTCGTTCAGCACGAGCGTCTAGCATACGTGGCATCTCAGGTTCGGGCGTACCACTCCCGCCATCGATCGAGAACGGTGCCGTATAGGCGGGCAACCCTTCTTTCTGCATACGGTCGGAAATGATCGTCCCGATAAGGTCTTGTTCGAATCGTGAAACATCGACGAAACGCACGCCAATTCCCGTATTCTCAAACCTATATATTGCCTTGCACTTCAAAGGCAGCCGATTGCCGTTCGGCAGATCTATCTCAAGCCTGAATTCATCACCGGCGTAAATATTCTCTTCCCAGTCCGTGAAGCAGCCGCCGATGCTGATCTGCTGCAGAACCGTGTACTGGCGTTCCCCGAAGCGAGTTACGATCGCCGCCGGAATATCCAAAGAAAATCTTGTGTGTCGTCGTTGGGTTATAGACATGAGGTTGGGTGGGAAAAGCCGTAGGGGCGTTTGACGGCTGCTTATATTTTAGCGGTTCGTGCCCGTTTTCTGCAATAGATTTATTCAACGCAAAAGGGCGGGAAGGTTCCCGCCCTTAAACATCGAAAAGTTCGCCTTTCGCTAGCTAGCCGCCGACTCGGACCGAGAGCAAACTTTCTCGAAAGTGTCCATCAACGATTCGGCGATCGTCATCGGATGACGGCCTTCGAGGTCTTTACGCTCGTAGATATGAACAAGCTCACCGTTCTTCAGAAACGCGATCGCAGGCGAAGATGGAGCGTAGCCGGTGAAGAATTCGCGTGCAGTGTCCGTTGCGTCAATATCGGCACCTGCAAAGACCGTAATCGCACGGTCGGGTTTTACTTCTGAATTCTGCAAGGCCATCGCAATGCCGGGGCGGACACCGCCGGCCGCGCAGCCGCAAACCGAGTTTACGACGACCATAACAGTGCCGTCAGTGTTTTTAACTGCATCTACTACAGCCTCGCTGGTCTTCGTTTCCTCGATACCGAGTTGTGCGAGTTCGGCTCGCATGCCGTGAATCATGATCTCCGGATATGGCATAGGTTTTTAAATTTCCCCAATATAATTTGATCAGTCAAATAATCTTGACTTTTTAATAAAGTATTATTCTCTCGCCCTGTTTTTGTCAAGCGTAACCATTTGCCAGGCGACGTGTTTGCCGTGCGGATTTTGATTCTCTACACTTTGACTTACTGCAACGCGAATAGCTGCCGCCGATGAACATTGAAACCGAGAAAAAATACCGCCTTTCCCCTAAACGAGCCGATGAGATCGTTGAAAAGCTCCACCAACTAGGAGCTGTTTTCAATAAAGAGGTGTTCGAGGTCAATTACCAACATCGTGGCGGCGAAATGGATGAGCGCGGTGCAACGCTACGTCTCCGAAAGATCGGCGATTTCACCGTTTTGACCTACAAAGAAAAGGTTCGTTCCGAAGGTGGGGCCAAGCAGAAACTTGAGTATGAAACTTCGGTCTCTGATGTCGAAGCAACCGAGAAGATCATCGAGCGGCTCGGCTATCGGCTAACCGCAGTGTATGAAAAGCGCCGCAAGTACTGGCATTTTGACGATGTCGAGGTGGTTGTCGATGAGCTTCCATTCGGGCTCTACATGGAGATCGAAGGCACTATCGAATCGATCGCTCGGGCGGAGAAAAATCTCGGCTTATCGGATGCGGAGCACGAACCGCGCGGATATCCTCGGTTGACGGTGAAATACGGCAAGGACGTGAACGGCGTAAAGGAAGCCCGGTTTGCGCGAACGACCGCCGCCTAAATATTTACGTCGTCCCCTACAAAAGCCATTTGCGAATCGACTTTCTCGCCAGATTGGGGAGCTCGCCGATAACTCCCGTCTGCCTTTAAGAGCCTCGCGTTCAGATTATCGCCCAAGTACGGCGGAAGCAGCTGCTGCGTGATGTACTCTCGAATCGCGGGATCGATTATCGGCACGACAACCTCCACCCGCCGATCGAGGTTTCTTAGCATAAGATCCGCACTTCCGATGTATACCTCCGGCTCTCCGTTATTCGCGAAATAGAAAACCCTGCTATGTTCGAGAAATCTGCCCACGATCGAACGAACTCGAATGTTATCTGAAAGAGTTTTTACGCCAGGGCGAAGGGAGCAAATTCCGCGGACGATAAGATCTATTTCCACGCCTGAGTTGGATGCCTCGTACAGTTCGTCGATAAGTTGCTCGTCTGTCAGGCTGTTGACCTTAAAGATGATGCGTCCGGGCTTTCCTGCCTTTGCATATGCCGTTTCCCTGTGGATCAGCTCAACAAACTTTTCCCGAAGATTTAACGGAGCGACGGCCAGCCTCTTGAATTCATCCTGCTGCGAATAGCCGGTCAAGAAATTGAACAGGCTCGTCGCGTCTTCACCGATCTCGTCGTCGCATGTGAGCAAGCCGAGATCGGTATAAAGCCGCGCGGTCACCGGATTATAGTTGCCCGTCGCTAAGTGCACATACCTGGAAAGCTTCTCTTTCTCTTTACGCACGACCATCAGTACTTTTGAGTGGGTCTTTAGGGCCGAAATACCGTAGACGACGTGGACGCCTTCGCTTTCCAATCGTCTTGCCCACTCGATATTCGCCTCTTCGTCGAATCTTGCTTTCAGCTCAACGACTGCGGTGACCTGCTTACCGAGTTGGCTGGCTCGCATAAGCGAACGGACTATCGGCGAGTCCTTCCCGGTCCGGTAGAGGCAGATCTTTATCGCCTGCACATCGGGATCTTCAGCAGCCTCAGCGATGAAATCACTTACGACCGAGAACGTGTGATACGGATGGTGAAGCAAAATGTCGGATTTCTTTATCGCCTCGATAATGCTTTTCTTTCCGCGGACCGCAGCCGGCTGGATCGGATGGATCGGCTTCTCTTTCAATTGCGGCCGATCGAGGGAATACAGCTGCATCAAGTCCGGAATGTCTACAAAACCGTCGATCCTGTAAACATCCTGATCGCCCAGCCCGATACCCTCCGTTAGCAACTTCAGCATCTTGTCGGGCATTGCCGATGAGACCTCGAGGCGTACGGGAAACCGGAATCGGCGTCGCTGCAATTCACGTTCGAGCGTCCGCATCAAGTCGCCCGCCTCGTCTTCGCGAAGTTCGATATCCGCGTCGCGTGTAACACGGAAGAGAAACCCCTCGCCCGTCTTCATGTGCGGGAAAAGTTCGTGGGCATTTGCAGAAATGACCTCTTCTATCAACGTGAACCGGCCGGCTTTTTCATTGATCGGAACAAGCCGCGGCACTGTCGGCGGGATCTTTATCCGTGTAAACCGCTTCTGCTTGAACAGGTATCTCAGGTTCTTCTGAGTATGCTGCCTGTCGGGCTCGATGAATAGGCCGATATTGAGGCTCAGGTTCGAGATGTAAGGAAACGGATGGCTTGAATCAACGGATTGCGGCGTAACGATCGGAAAGAGGTTCTCCCGAAAATACTTGTCGCATTTCTTCTTGTCCTTCGCGTTCAGGGTTCGGTATGGCTCGATCGTGATGCCTGCCTTCTTTAATTCCGGAAAGACCGTATCACGAAGGTAACCGACCTGCTTCTTGAGCATGGGCCGCAGCCGTTTTCCGATCTCGCGAAGCTGTTCGGCGGCGGTCATCCCGTCAGGTGAGAGTTCAACTATATATTCCTCGACCAGCTCCTTCAGCCCGGAGACCCGGATCATAAAGAACTCGTCGAGGTTCGTCGCAAAGATCGAAAGAAACTTCAGGCGCTCAAGTATCGGAAGGTTCTCATCCATCGCCTCGTCGAGCACTCGGCGATTGAACTCGAGCCAGCTCAATTCACGATTGAATAAACGTCTGTCATCCGCCTCTGTTTGCGGCAGTTCGACTGACTCTTCGGATTTTGAACTCTTCTTCAAAGGTTGGTCTTCGACACGGTCCATAGGGCACTCTCGAAAATTATAGAGCACCGCCTGCGGCCGCGGATGTTAACTTAATGTTACGAGGATGTTACGGCGGAAACAAGGAGTATTTTCACGGCTCGATCCGCACGCGGGTTCCGGGCTCGATCGCATTAAAAAGCTCCTGAATATCGGCGTTGGTAACCGCAATACAGCCCTCGGTCCAATCGGCAAGATTCCCGCCGCCGTGGATGTAGATCTCGCCGCCGAGTTTGGTCTTTTGCGGCGGCATTTTCGTATCTCGGATCGCGGCTCTAATCTGTTGGGCCTCCTGCTCGCTGATAAGGCCGGCCTTTAGCCCGCGGTCTGCGTCCTTGACGCTGGGATAGCTTATTCCAAGGCTTAGAAAATACTTGCTGTTAGGATTCTTGCCAAAGATGTAGAAATCGCCCTCCGGAGTCTTGCCGTCGCCCTCCACGTCTTTATCGCCGACGGGTGAACCGCCGAGGGCAACCGTATAGGTCTTGACCGCTGTTTCGCCATCGAAAACGATCAAAGTTCGGGCAGACTTCTTGACGACTATCGCCGGTTCAGTTAGTGCCGGGAGCGGCTTAGCATCTTTCATTACGACCAACTGTTTCATTGCGACCAACCCCGCGACGCTTGCTGCAAGAATCACCAACAGGCACGCAGCGAAGATAATGTACGACTTTCTCCTGTTCATTTTCGGGCGTCTGAAACCGCTCTCGCCTTTTCCCGCATGTGAATTTCCTCGGCGGCCCAATCGCTCCCCTGCCGCTGCCAAAATGCTGCAAGCTTTTCGTAGCGTTCTTTCGGGTCGTAATCCATCGCCCAAGCTACCTTTGCCATACATTCCGGGCAATTATCGAGCGGCCGGCGGTCGGTTTCCAGAACGTGATTGGTCCCGGACATCAGGCACTCATACTTCGTGCAATGCTTCATCGAGAACATATGCCCAACCTCATGCAACGCCACTTTCAGCGTACGTGTAATCAGGCTTCGCGGTTCGTATTTTCTGGTTCGGGGATCGGCAAAGCGGTACAGCGACCACACGCCGACCCGCTGCTCGAATGACGCCTGCCCAAAAACGAAATACCAGGTATCGCCGGGATAGAGGTCATAATTGGTAAAGGCAATAAAAGCTGCCGCATCGTCCGGTAGTAGTTTAGGAAGCACATCATCCAAAAAATAGCTTGTCCGGATCTGTCGATTCGAATTGTCCCGATCTACAAACCGCTGTTTATCAGCAGGCACACGACCAAGCGGCTTTCCCTTTTTCAGTTTTACCGGCAAGTTGTAAAAGGCCTGCATGTAATCGGCGACGAGGCCGATAGCCTTTTCCTGTTCCGGCGTGAAATTCCCGATCGGCTGAATGTATATCGTGCGGCGTTCATTGGTCGGGAGAGTTGGATTCGAAGCAATGTACTCCTCGAAGGTCTCGCCCGCTTCCTTCTGGGATTTGAGCCAATCACCGTCCAACACTTTCATTGGCTGAAAGAACGGCACGACCGCATCGCGGGCCATTTCGAGTCTTCTTACTTTATCGTCTTTTTCGGGCACCGCGGATGGCGATCCGCTCTCGCCCTCGAAGCTGCACGATACGAAAAGTAAGAAGGTTAGGAGAATGAGTGCCCGCATTATTTGTTAGACAGCGTCAGGCCTGAGAAGTTCCATAAAAATCGACGGTTTACCCGCTAGAAGCGATCGTGATGTTCCGCGGATCGTCGCCGTCGCCTTCGATCGCCACATCGATAACTCGCGACGGAAACCTGTAGTTCCCGAGCCGTTCGGCCCACTCGATTATCACAACGGCATTGTCATTCTCGAGGATCTCGTCGAGCCCTACGCCAAATGCTGCATCGCTTTTCTCGTCGATGCGCCAGAGGTCGATGTGATAAACGTCCGCCTCGGGCGTTTTGTACAAATTTACCAAGGCGAAACTCGGGCTCGTAACCTCATCGACATCGTAGCTGAGCGAGTTCATTACGCCTTTCGTTAACAGTGTTTTCCCCGCACCGAGGCCGCCGTGGAGAAGTACGGCATCGCCGCCGCGAAGGCGAGTGCCGAGCATTTCGCCGAGAGCAAATGTGTCCCCGGGAGTCGAACAAACGCGTGTTTCCATTATTCTATCGGGAGCCCGATCTGCGAGAACCATGTATGTTTATCCCAATAGCCGCGCTGCAGGACTATCTTGCCGTCGCGGAATTTGAAGAACCCGCAGCCCCGGATCTCAAAGCTTTTTCCGGTCGGCGCGTGTCCGGCAAACTCGCCTTTCCACGTGCCGCCGCCGACCCATTCCCATGCCGCCCAATCGCCGTCGCCGATAAGATTCTCAACCCGCGACCAGGCGTCCGGGAAAGCCGCGAAGAAGGCATTGTTTCCCGCCCGGATCGCTTCCGTGCCGGTGTCCGGTTCGCCGATCGCGACCTGCAGGTTGACCGCGTCGTCGGCATAGCATTCGGCAACAGCCTCGGCGTCGCGTCGCTGGAAAGCTTCGATCCAATTATTTAGAAGGTCAACAGAGTTCATTTCTTCTCAAAACGCGCAAAAACGTCCGTCAGGCAATCGCGTACATCGGAGGCGGTCATCACGCGTTTTCCGTATTTCTGTTCGGCGATGTCGCCGGCCATTCCGGCAACATATACGGCGGCGACCACCGTCTTGAAGATGTCGATCTCCATTTTCTCGGCCTGGGCAACGAAGCCCGCTAGGATCCCCAACAGCGTATCGCCGTTCCCCGCCTTTCCGAGTCCGGCGTTTCCGGTCGGATTTATGACCACCTTACCGCCGGGTTCACCGATCAAAACGCGTTCGCCCTTTAGCACCAGGATAACGTTATGCTTCTGCGAAAACTCGCGGACCGCAGCGACGCGGTCTTTTATCGCTTCCTTGTCGTCGGTGCCGAGCATCCGCATGAATTCGCCCTCATGCGGCGTTACGATCAGCGGCGGTGCATCCTTTGAAGTCGTGGGCAAGGAGTCGAACGGCGAAAGCAGCGTCAGTGCGTCGGCGTCGAGGATCGTCGGCATCCGGCGGTTCTCAAAGAAATGCCGGACAAATTCCCGGGTCGATTCGCTGCCCGCCGAAAGCCCGGCACCGATCGCAATTGCGTCGGTGTTCTTTAGAAATTCCTGGAC
>JAUCQE010000706.1 GCA_030372865.1 Pyrinomonadaceae bacterium | reverse complement strand
CTCGTCGGCAGCGTCAGATGTGTATAAGAGACAGCTCTCGGGCTGGAGAACAAGGCCGAGGCTCGGTATACGATCCGACTTTCGTTCCCGACACGGGACAAGGCATTTTGGATCAAGCTTGCGCATCTTCGCATCGGCAATTCGCCGCCGGAAGCAGCGATCGTCTCGCTCAGCCTGGTCTGCCGATTTGCCCGGCCGCGGGCCATAGAACGCGGGCTTTTTGCCGCCACGCGGCCCGAGCCGGAAAGCCTCTTGCTAACGGTGGACAAGATAAAAAAAGTGGTCGGGCCGGAGAATGTCGGCGTTCCGGCGTTGCTGAACCAGCGTCTGCCGGAGGCCTTTGAACTCGACCATGAAAAACTGCCGGCAGGCCGCGAGTATGAAGATCCCGGCGATGTCCGCCCGGTGCTTGCCCTTTCATACTTTCATCCGCCGATACCGGCAAACATCAGGACCTCCGACGGCAGGCTGACCTATCTGAGCACGCAGTATTTTGCCGGGAACGTCACCGAATACGGCGGGGCGTGGCTGCAATCATCGCAGTGGTGGACGCAGGGCTTTTGGCAGCAGATGGAATGGGACGTTGAACTGGACGGCCGAAAGATATATCGGCTCGCACGCACGCAGGAAGGCTGGTTCGTGACGGCCGGTTATGACTAGAACCTGACCAATGTTTTATGAGCTTCATACACGTTCGGCATTCAGTTTTCTGGCATCGGGTTCGATGCCGGAATCTTTCGCCGTGCGTGCGGCAGAGCTGAATATTCCCGGCGTGGCTTTGCTTGACCGCGACACCGTCTCCGGTGCGGCCCGATTTCATTTCGAGGCACGTGATGCCGGCATCAAGCCGATGATAGGTGCCGAGATCACGATGGACGACGGCAGCTTTTTGCCGCTGCTGCCGATAGATCTCGCCGGCTACCAGAATCTCAGCAAACTGATCACGACCATCAAGCTGCGGCACCCGAAGGGCGAGCATTTCGCCACGAGGAAGGATATCGAGAACCATTCCTCGGGGCTCATCTGCCTGACCGGCGGCGTTGACGGCTTTATGCATCGCAGCATCCGCCGCGGCGAAGGGCAGCGTGACCTTGCGTGGCTTAACTACGTCTTTGAAAAGCGGCTTTACGTCGAGCTCCAGCGGCATTACCTCCGCAGCGAAGAGGACGTGAACCAGCAGCTTATCGGCCTTTCTCATAAACTGCGGCTGCCTTTATTTGCCAGCAACGGAGCATATTACGCCGATAAAGAAGACCGTGAGCTTTTCGACGTTTTCACCTGCATCAAGAACCACTGCACCATCTACGATGCCGGCAAGCTGCTTTCGCAGAATGCCGAACGCTACCTGAAGCCGGAAGACCGGATGCGGCTGCTTTTCGAGGATGTTCCCGATGCCGTCGGCCGCACCCGCGAGATCGCCGACCGCATATCTTTCTCGATGGACGACGTCGGCTACACGTTTCCCGATTTTCCCGTTCCGCCGGGCGACACGATGGATTCGCTGCTCAGAAAGCTTTCGGAAAAGGGGGCTATCGAGCGTTATGGCAGCATCACGCCGAAGATACAGGCAAAGCTGGACCACGAGCTGAACCTGATCGCAAAGCTCAAGCTTGCCGGTTATTTCCTGTTGGTGTGGGACATATCGAATTTCTGCAAATCGCGGCGGATATTGTCGCAGGGCCGAGGCTCGGCGGCGAATTCGGTGGTCTGCTATGCACTCGGGATAACGGCCGTCGACCCGATCGAGGGCGAACTGCTTTTCGAGAGGTTTCTCTCAGAAGAACGCGGCGAGTATCCGGACATCGATATCGACTTGCCTTCGGGCGACGACCGCGAGACCGTCATTCAGCACGTTTACAAAAAGTATGGCGAACGCGGAGCGGCGATGACCGCCAACGTCATCACCTACCGCGGCCGCTCGGCGGTAAGAGAGGTGGGCAAGGCGTTCGGCTTTCCCGAAGAACAGATCGGGCGTCTTTCGAAATCGATCTCGCATTACGGCGTGGATAGCTTTGGGACGATGCTCGAGCGGTTCAAGGAGAACGGCTTTGACATCACCCGCGACCACCGGACGCGGAAGTTCATCGAGCTTTACACACGCATTCTCGATTTTCCGCGGCATCTCGGCCAGCATTCGGGCGGCATGGTCATTTCGCTGGGACGGCTCGACGGTGTTGTACCGATCGAGCCCGCATCGATGGAGGGCCGCGCGATCATCCAGTGGGACAAGGACGATTGCGAAAAGCTCGGTATCGTCAAGGTCGACCTGTTGGGGCTCGGGATGATGGCCGTGCTTCGAGACACGCTGACGCTGATAGAAGAGAACCGCGGCGAGACGGTCGATCTTGCAAAGATACCAAAGGACGACAAACGTGTTTTCGAAACGCTGCAGAAAGGCGACACTATCGGGATGTTTCAGGTGGAGAGCCGTGCCCAGATCAACTTTCTCCCGCGGTCAAAGCCGCAGTGTTTCTATGACGTCGTGGTGCAGGTGGCGATCATACGTCCCGGCCCGATCGTCGGCAAGATGCTGACTCATTACCTTCGCCGGCGGCAGGGGCTGGAAGAGATTGATTACATTCACCCATGGCTTGAGGATACGCTTCGGCGCACCCTTGGTGTTCCGCTGTTTCAGGAACAACTGCTCAGGATGTCGATGATCATGGCCGGCTTTAGCGGCGGCCAAGCCGAGGAACTGCGGCGTGCGATGGGGTTCAAGCGGGCAGATAAAAGGCTCGCGAAGATCGAACAGAACCTTCGCGAGGGTATGACGCGGAACGGGATAGAGCCCGAATTGCAGGACCGTATCGTGAACAATATCACGGCGTTTGCGAACTACGGCTTTCCCGAATCACATGCCGCCAGCTTTGCCTTGCTCGCCTATGCATCGGCGTATCTAAAGGACTACTACCTGGCCGAATACACGACCGCGATGCTCAATAATTACCCGCTCGGGTTCTATGTGCCGGCGACGCTGATAAAAGACGCACAGCGTCACGGGCTCCATTTCAGGCATGTGGACATCAACCGGTCGGACCACCTTTTCACCATCGAAGAGGGCGAGGTTCGGGTCGGGCTGAAATACGTAAAGGGCCTGAGGAAGGAAGTAGCGGAGAAGATTGTTGCGGAACGAGACGGTGTCTTTGAAGAAAAAGAAGTTTCCCGCAAAGGCGCAAAGACGCAAAGCAGCGTAGGGCCGGCACCCCGATGGTACACGTCGGTGGATGACCTCATCCGCCGGGTTCCGGCGATCAATAAAAAAGAGATCCGTGCACTAAGCCTTGCCGGTGCGCTCAATTTCGAACGAAGCGTGCATCGCCGTGAGGCATTGTGGCAATCGGAACTTGCGATCCAGCCGAGCAGTGAACTCCTGGATATTGCTGATAACTTTCCGCAAAAGCGCAAAGAGACAAAGTTTATAAACACCATGACCGAATGGCAGGCTATGGAGTTCGACCTTCAGACAATGAGCATTACCGTCGGCAAGCACCCGATGGCTTTCATCCGTGAAAGCCTCGACAAACGCGGCGTTCTGTCGGCCGACAAGACCCACCATTTGCCCAAACGGGAGATCGTGACGGTTGCAGGTTCCGTGATCGTTCGTCAGCGGCCGAGCACGGCGAACAGCGTGGTTTTTATCACGATGGAAGACGAGACCGGCCACTCGAATTTCATCGTTATGCCGGACGTGTTCGAGCGGTTCCGTCAGGTGATAACTCATAGCTCATTCCTGCTTATCAAGGGCATTTCAGAAGAACGCGGCATGATAAAAGCGTTGTATTTCGAGCCCATAAATGCTTTTATGACAGGTATAGGCTCACACGATTTTCATTGAGATTATGTGCGGACGATACAAACTGAGCGCGCGGCACGAGGACGTGCTGAAACACTTTGACCTGATCAACGGAAAGTTCGATTACAAGCCGAGCGATGAAATCTTCCCGGGCACGAATATTCTCGCGATCGGCCCCGGCCATCGTGCCGAAAACATCTTTTGGACCATCGAGGATCGTGACCATAAGGGCGTCATGCGAAAGGTGATAAACGCGAAAAGCGAGACGGCGCATTTTGTGCCGATGTTCAGGGATGCATTCAAGAACGGCCGCGTGCTGATACCGGCAACAGGTTTTTATGAATGGAAGGAACTCGAGAACAAGAAGAAAGAAAAGTACGAATTCGACTTCGACGAACCACTCTTTGCCTTCGCCGGTATTTCACGCGAGTGCGAGATAAAAGGCGAACCGCGAAACTGCGGCGTGATACTGACGACCGAAGCGAATAACGTCGTCCGCCCCATCCACGCAAAAGCCCGCATGCCCGTCATACTTCACAAATACGACTACGAAAAATGGCTCGACCCCGACACGCCACCGACGGAACTAAAACGCATAATGCAGCCCCTGCCGGATGATGAGATCACTGCCCATAAAGCCGATGAACCCGGGGAGCAACAAGGATTATTCTGAGATCTTAGTCACCATGGCGATGAAGGAATAGCCTCGATATTGCGGTGCTATTGCCACATGATATCGTCCGGAACTCTGAAGTGACTTTAAATGTTCGATCATTTCAGGTCGGAAGTAGACATGGAATTTTGCGAGCCACCACCTCAATAACCTGCCAAACCAAACAGGCAATCCGCTTAGATCATAGAAGTCGACGATGTAAAGGCTGCCGTCCGGTTCAAGGTTGTTCAAGGCATTCTCGATCGAATCTCTCCAGGACGGGATCATCGAAAGCGAATAGGAGAAAAAGATAACGTCAAAGGGACGTTTGAGGTCGAAAGTCTGTTCATACGAGAACTCGTCCGCAAGCGCCGTCATGTATTTGATATTCCGAACGCCCGCCGCATTTGTCTTTGAGCGTGCGGTATCCAGCATCGCCTGCGAGGCGTCGAGGCCGAACAGGCGGGCCTCAGGGTGAGCTCGGCCGAGGATGATCAGATTGCGTCCGGTACCACACCCTGCCTCAAGAACGTTCGCATCCGGTTGAATCTCCATTTGCTTCAGCAATCGGTCGCGGCCGAGGAGATAGTATTTGCGTGTTAGGTCGTAGAAGTGCCGTTGGACGCGGTACATGCGGTCCATAGCTTCGAAAGGGCTGTTATCCGTTTGCTTTGTCATTTCCGGATATACAAATGAAAGCCCCCGTAGATCGATGCACGGTCGCGTTTGAACAGTTCCCGAGACAATGCTTCCTCGTAGCGGAAGCGTTCGCGAAGTTCAGCGGGCAGGGCTGTTTCAACGGGGGAACTGCTGCCGGCGGTTCGGAAAATGATCCTTGAACCGGACGGGGCTTTCCCTGCGATCGCCGTCCAAAGCTGCGAAATCTGAGATGGGTTCATCCAGTCTTGGGCATCAAGCAGAACGAACCGGTCGAAGGTGCCGGCAGGATTGTCGTTAATGACGTCGGTGACAGACGCGACGGCGGTTGTGACCCTGCCTGCATTCGCTTGCAGAAGCCCGAAATTAGGTTCCTTCAGATAGTCGGGAACCGCGACACGGTTGGCAGTGTCGTATCTCCGGGCGAACGCCTGCCAGGCGAAACAGTTCTCCGAGATAGGGAAGTCGCATGCGAGACGGCGGACGCGTTCGCGATATATGGCAATTATCGATCTGCCATTTCCCGCCTCTTTCTTAAGTTCCTCGTACTGCTGCGGCGGAATCCCGAGCCCGAACATAGTTACCGGAAGTTTGCCGACAAAACGGATTATCAGCGAATCGAAAAACGGGTCGACGTGTTCTTCGAAGAGTTCGGCCTGTTCGGCCAGGTCACGAGCCTCCAGGACCTTCTCCGGCCGGCAGCCGAGCAGATGTGAAAGCCTGTGAAAGAACTTAAGGAAGTAACCGTTTCGCGAATGATCGTAGAATCGACCGTCGTTAAAAAATGCGATGCGGTCGCCGAATAATAAGCTTCCGCCGAAGGTGTTCGATTCCCAAAAACGGCGAGCGTCTTTTCCGAGCGACGGGCGAATGTAACGAAGGTAATTAACGCAGCTGTCCGGCCCGCCGCCTTTGCCGAAGAATTCAAAAAACTCTTCATAGCTCGGAAGCGTTTTCAGCGCGGCGATCTTAAGATCAAGCAGAGCGATGTGATGCCGGTTAAGATCGACCGCGGTCACCGATGCCGGAGACGCAAGCAGGTAGTTGAGCGCATTGCACCCGCCCGATGAGATCGTCAACACATTTGACGTTCCATCTAGTTCAAGTGCCTCAAGATCGACGCTCGGGTCTTCCCAGATCTGGTTGTAAACGAAAGCATCGAACCACGCCGCAAAAAGCCGCTGAAGCATTCCTGCTTTCGACGCGGTGCTTTCGTTCTTTACAGCCTTGAGGACCAAACTATCCGCCATGCCAATAGTTCAACATGCAAAAGCCCGGACTCTCAAATCCGGGCTGATGGAATTTAACAAAATGAAAAGGTCGAATGACTTTATTCGTTCGCCATCACCTCGACAGGGTCTATCGTCGAAGCACTCCAAGCGGGATAAAGGGCTCCGATAAGGCTTCCGACGATCGCGATGACAATAGCAGTAATTACCCAACCGGTGCTGAACTCAAATACGAGGTCGAAGCTTCTCGCGATAACTTGTGAAGCAACAACGGAGGTGACGAGCCCGAGTGCGACTCCGAGGATCCCGATCATTAGTGCCTCGCCTTCGATCGTGTTCACGATGAAAGAACGCGGTGCCCCTAACGACTTCAGAATACCGATCTCCTTTCTACGCTCGGTGATGGTGGTGTACATCGAAAGCAGGACGAAGATAGTGCTGACGAACGCTCCCAAGCCCACCAGTACCCGTAGGAACGTATTCAATGCCGGAATGCGTTCCTGAGCGTCGATTATGAGGTCGCGGGTGAGGTTCACTTTGTTTCCCGGAAGTTCCTGATTGATTCGGGCAGCGACTGCTTCGACATCGGTTCCGTCCTTGATCTTTACCAGGATGTAAGTGGAGCGGCCTTCAGCCTCGAGAGCTTGCTGCATTGCTCCCAAAGACATCTTCACGCGCGCTCCGGAAGGAGGAGAAAATACGCCGACGATCTTGTACGGGCGGCCGAAAAGCTCGAGCGAATCACCGACCTTCGTGTTCTCTTCGACCATCCGACGTTCATCGAGCAGTATCTCGTCATTCGCCTGCGGGCTGCGTCCCTCGAGGATCTGCATTTCATTCATCGCAGCAAATGGTTCCCAGTCAACGCCGTCGATCTGCTCAAGGCCCCACCGCCCTTTACGGCTAGGCGTTATGTAACGGATCACCGGAACGGTCGATTCGACGCCTTCGATCTGCAAGAGCCGTTCTGCGTAAGCGGTAGGCACGGGTGAATTCGAACTGTCGAGAGTTCCGGCTCCAGGCCGGGTAAAGACGATCTCGGCCTTCCAGTTTGCCGCACGCTTTGCCATGTCGTTCGCCATTCCGCGCGCGAGGCCAGTGAACAGGACGACAAGCACTACGCCGAGCGCAACGCCCACAACGCTTATCAACGTGCGGAACGGCCTGACCCTTAGATTTGCGAAAACCAGCTCAAGCATCTTTCAGTTTTGAGGAATCGAATTCACGGGCCGCATCGGTATCCGAGAACAACTCCTTTCGCTTATGAAAATCTTCGTATATTTGGTCGTAGGCGGCAAACAAGCGATCAGCTGTCTCTTATACACATC
>JAUCQE010000705.1 GCA_030372865.1 Pyrinomonadaceae bacterium | reverse complement strand
GGCTCGGAGATGTGTATAAGAGACAGAAACAAGCCCAGGCGAGACGTGAGTTCGCCGAACGAGCCGTTCGAAGCGAAATTCTATCTGCCTATCAGCGATTCGAGGCTGCGAGTCGGGCGGTATCGACGCTGAAAACCGGCGCGATCCCGCGATCGACGCAGAACGTCGAGACCTCCCGAAAGGTTTACGAGCTCGGCCAGATCAAAATAACTGATTTGATCGCGGAGCAGCGTCGGCTGCTCGATGCGACGCGCGATCTTACGGAAGCTCTAACGCAGCGTTACCGGTCGCAAGCGGACTTAAATATTGCACTCGGGGCCGGAGCGTTTCTCCCCGAACCTAAATGAGGTGGCGAATATGGAGAAAGAGACAGACAAGAGACAAAGGACGAGCGATCCGGAAGGGTCGGAGGCGACGGATAAGAGTATGAATGATAGAACAGGCCATCACGAGAGCGACGACGAGGAACTTGCACGGTTGGAGGACAATTTCGACGGTCCTCGCGACTCTGAAAACCCGGGCGAGGGCGAGAGTTCGAAACCGAGAAACATGTTCGCTTGGATCGTGACCGCTGTGATAGTCGCGGTTGTCGCGATCGCCGGCCTGGCTTGGATCGCGACGCGCGACTCTTCAACGTCGGTGAAGGTGGAATCGGGCGAGGAAAAAAAGGAAGAGGGTCATTCGGAAGACGAAAAGGGTAAGGAAGTGAAACTCGACCCCGAATCGATGGAGTCCGCGGGGATCGAGATTGAGGGAGTTACGCAGCGCCCTGCGATCGCAAGGCTTTACGTCACAGGTGCGGTGGAACTGAACCCCGAGAGGACGGAGATGGCCACGCCTCTGGTCGGTGGAAGGATTGAGCGCGTTTACGCGGGCGTTGGCGACTACGTTCAGCGAGGTGCCGTGCTGGCGGTGATCTCCAGCCCCCAACTCGCGCAGCTGCACGGCAAAATGCACGAAGCCCGCACGCGACTCGAATTGGCCGAGCGAAATCTAAGCCGCGTCCAACGTTCCGAAAACCGCGTGGCCGTGGTGCAGGCAAAGGCCAAGCTCGATGAGGCGGAGGCAACGTTAAGAAGAACGAAAAGGCTGATCGAACTCGGAGCCGGTGCGGGCAAGGATTTGATCGCGGCCGAAGCGAGTTATCGAACGGCTAAGGCGGATTACGACTTCCAATCCAACATTTCGCTCAACAAGGAGATCCAGGAAGCACGGGCTGAAGTGGAAACCGCGCGGGTCGATGTCCGGCACATCGAGGACGAGATGCGCTCACTCGGCGTTCCCGTGGTTAGCGGAGCCCCGGACGATCACCGGGAGGATACTTCTTTAGTTTCGGTGAGGGCCCCGTTGTCGGGCGTGATAACGGAGCGCAAGTTCAACGCCGGTGCCGGCGTTGAGGCAGCCGTGCCCATCTTCTCGGTATCCAACCTCTCCACCGTCTATGTGATCGCCAATGTTCCGGAAGCGAACGTCGGCCGCCTACGCGTCGGCTCGGTTGCCGAAATCCGGTCGGAATCGGTAGGCACAATCAACGGCCGCATCGGTTACATCGACCCACGTCTTGACGAAACATCCCGCACAGCCCGGGTCCGCATTGAGGTGCCTAATGCCGGCGGTCAGCTGAAGGCTGGAATGTTCACCCAAGTGGGCTTGTACACGGGTACTTCCGAAGGCGCTGGCGAAGAACTTTTCGTGCCTTCAGCAGCGATCCAACGCGAAGGAGACAAAACGCTCGTGTTTGTGCCCCGTGAGGGTGAACAGGGCGCATTCGAAATACGCGAGGTCGAGATCGGCGGGGAGATCGACGGGTACACCGCGATAAAGAGTGGGCTCGAACTCGGCGAAAAAGTGGTGACGAAGGGAAGCTTCGTGCTCAAGACTCAAATGCAGAAAGGTGAGCTCGGCGATGACGACCATTGACGAGGATCCGCAAATGCCGGTCGCGGGCCGGATTAGACTGAGGGCCGGACGGATCGGTCGAGCAATATGATCAACGCAATTATAAAATTCTCCGTTTCGAACACGCAGATCGTACTCCTACTGGTGGCGGTCATGGCAGCGGGCGGCGTGTACAGCCTCATCAACCTGCCGATCGACGCGGTCCCTGACGTGACCAACGTTCAGGTGCAGGTGCTGACCGCCGCGCCTTCACTCGCGCCGCTGGAAATCGAGAGGCAGATCACATTCCCGGTGGAGGTCGCGATGTCGGGCCTGCCGAACATCGAAGAGATCCGCTCGGTGTCGAAGTTCGGGCTGTCCGCGGTTACGGTGGTCTTCAGCGACGACACCGACACGTATTTCGCGCGGCAGCTTGTGCTGGAGCGTCTCGCTCAAGCCCGTGAGCAGATTCCGGAAAACATCGGTTCGCCCGAGATGGGACCGATCTCCACAGGCTTAGGTGAGATATATCAGTACGAGTTGCGCGCCAAAGACGGGAGCAACTACGACGCGACCGCGTTACGGACGATCCAGGACTGGAATGTTCGTCGGCAGCTCTTGGGCGTTCCCGGCGTGACTGAGATCAATAGCTTCGGCGGTTACGAAAAGCAGTACCAGGTACGGATCGATCCGGACAAGCTGCAGTCTTACAACCTAAGTCTGCGGGACGTGTATGAATCGGTTGCGGCTAATAACGCCAATGTCGGCGGAGCGTACATCGAAAAAGGCTCGGAACAATACCTCCTTCGCGGTCTGGGGTTGATCGAGAACCCTGAGGACGTGGCGAATATAGTGGTGAAAACCGCCGCCGAAGGCGTGCCGGTTTATATCCGCAATATCGCCGAAGTGGTAGAGGGGGCCACTGTCCGGCAGGGGGCCGTGACCGCGGACGGGGAGGGTGAGATCGTCGCCGGGATCGTCATGATGCTCAAAGGCGAGAACTCCCGCACCGTCGTTCAGGCGGTCAAAGAGCGCGTTGAGACGGTCAAAAAATCGCTCCCGGACGGCGTGGAACTCATACCGTTTTACGACCGGACCGAACTGATCGACCGCGCAATTTACACGGTCGAAAAAAACCTGATAGAGGGAGCAATTCTTGTTATCGTTGTGCTGCTTTTGCTCCTCGGAAACTGGCGCGGAGCTCTCCTCGTCGCGACCATCATCCCGCTGTCAATGCTCTTCGCGGCGATCCTGATGAGGGTGTTCAACGTTTCTGGGAATCTAATGAGCTTAGGGGCTCTCGATTTCGGGTTGATCGTGGACGGGGCGGTTGTGATGGTCGAGAACGCGGTGCGACGCCGCGCCGAAGCCCAGCACGAGCACTCGCGCGAGCCGCCCGAAAGGACGATCCTTGAGTCATGCCTGGAAGTAGCGCGCCCAGTCGTGTTCGCTGTCGCGATAATCGCGATCGTTTACTTGCCCATCCTCAGCCTGAGAGGAATCGAGGGAAAGATGTTCGTCCCGATGGCGCTGACGGTGGTCCTCGCTCTCGCCGGTTCGCTCCTGCTTTCGCTCACGTACGTCCCGGCAATGCTCACTTTCATATTGAAAGGTAAGGTGTCCGAAAAAGAAAGCTTCCTG
>JAUCQE010000704.1 GCA_030372865.1 Pyrinomonadaceae bacterium | reverse complement strand
CTCGACGCGTTCAAGCGAGAGGCTGTTCGCCTCACCGATCGCGTATTTCGCGACCTTTGACAGATTTCCGGCAAGTTCGCGGAGCGGCCGCTCAGCCGCGATCAATGCATTGATGCGGTCCGCTAACCGGTCCCGTTGCTGTCTGGCCGATCTGATCATCGTTAGAGTTGCTGATTATAACGCGTCGCGAAGGGATATCAAACCAATTAACCGTCGTCATCAAGTTCGAAGAGTGCCTCAGTATCCCGTGCACTGTGCAGAACTCTGAGCACCTCTATGCCGTCTTCGATCACGAAATAAAAAATAACGTAACGTCGGAAGGGGCATATCCTGACCGCTGGAAGAATCTGGGAACGCTCCGGGAATGCTAACGGAGATCGGGCGGCCGCCTCACATTTCTCCTTGATGCGATCGAGAAAACCGTCGGCAATCTGTTCGTCTGATTCGGCTGCGATGAAAGTCCAGATCTCGACAAGATCGTCCGAGGCAATGGGAGTAAAAAGAATCTGCGGCATTTAGAAAGACTATTTTCTCGAACGGGCCCGTTTTTTAACACCCTCAATATCAAGCGGCCGGGATTCACCGCGAACGGACTGCTCGTAACCCTTTCTAACCTCCGCGCGAAGCTCTTCAAGACGAAGCTGTTTTAGTTCCTCGCGTTCTTTCAAAAGCCTAAGCCCGTCGCGAACAACCTCACTCGCGGAATGATAGTCGCCGGTCGCTACCAGTCGGGAAACAAATGACTCTAATTCGTTCGTAAGCGAGACGTTCATACAAGCCAATTATTTCGCTGATAACGAAAGATGTCAATATTTGTTATCGCCTACTCCGCGATCAGTTTTGCGAATTTCAGCTTGCCGACCTGGAGGACGAGCGAGCGTTCGGCGGACATATCTACTTCGACGGCGGCGGAGGCGGCTTTTTCGCCGTTTATTTTCACACCGCCTTGCTCGATCAGGCGTTTGGCTTCGCCCTTTGATCCCACGAGGCCGGAGGCGACGACGAGGTCTGCGAGTTTGAAGACTTGTGCGGCGACGTTGACCTCCGGAATCTCGTCCGGGACCTCTTTCTGGACGAAGCGGCGGGTGAAGTCTTCTTCTGCGGCTTCGGCGTCGGCCTGCGAGTGGAAATCTTTTATGATCAGTTTCGCGAGGTTGACTTTTAAGTCGCGCGGATTTTTTCCATCTGCAATTTGAGATTTGAAATTTGAAATTTCAGACGGGCTGAGGTCCGTCAGCAGGTCGTAGTATCGCCACATCAGCTCGTCGGAGATGGACATAACCTTGCCGAACATCTCATTGGGCGACTCGTCGATGCCGATGTAGTTGTTCAGCGACTTCGACATCTTGTTGACGCCGTCGAGCCCTTCGAGCAGGGGCGTCGTCATTACGATCTGCGGTTCCTGGCCGTATTCACGCTGGAGGTCGCGGCCGACCATCAGGTTGAACTTTTGGTCGGTGCCGCCGAGTTCAACATCCGATTCAAGAGCGACGCTGTCGTAGCCCTGGGTCAGCGGGTAGAGCAGTTCGTGAAGCGAGATGGGCGTTTGCTCTTTGAGCCGCTTTTCAAAATCGTCACGTTCGAGTATCTGCTTGACCGTAACGCGCGAGCAGAGCCGGACAAAGTCCGCTGCCGTGAACTTGTCCATCCACTCGCCGTTGAAGCGCAGCTCGGTCTTTTCGGGGTCGAGCAGCTTGAACACCTGCCGTTTGTAGGTCTCGGCGTTCGCATTCACCTCTTCACGTGAAAGCGGCGGGCGCGTGACGTTCTTGCCCGAGGGGTCGCCGATCATGCCGGTGAAATCGCCGATCAGGAAGATGACCGTGTGGCCGAGGTCCTGAAATGCCTTGAGCTTTCGGATCACGACCGTGTGTCCGACGTGAATGTCCGGCGCAGTCGGGTCGAGGCCCAGCTTTACACGCAGCGGCTTTCCGGTCTTTGCCGACCGCTCAAGCTTTGCCTTGAGGTCTTCCTCGCGGATCAGGTCCACGGTGCCTTTCTTCAGGAGTTCAATCTGTTCGTCGATCGTCATAGTAAAAACGGTAATTATAGCGTAGAGGCACGGAAGAACGCATTTGCCGGTTTGGAAGACAGGTGGGACGGCCGGTAAATTCCGCACCGAAGCCGGGTCGAATGTGTTAAGATTGTCGCGCAAACAGCAGTTTCCCCCGCTAAGCATTGACTTACGGCCGCATCGCTTTGCCCGGCCGCAGATCGGTTCCCGCTTTTCAGATGTCCGGCTCTACGAACGCAATTTCGAATAGTGCGATGCCCGCACCTGACGCCCAGTTCACGGTCGGCGGCGATCTACTCGCTGCCGCGGCGATCGGCGTCGTCGCGATCAGAGCAAACGGCCGCATTGTCGAAGTAAATCAAGATTTTTGCCGCATGTCCGGCTATTCCCGCGACGAACTTCTCTCAGGCATTTCCCGGGAAGAACTTGCCGACCCCGAAGATCAACAGATATCACTAAACGCCCGCCGACTTCCTGAGGAAGGCGAGGCCGCCGCATCCTACGAACAGCAACTGGTGCGCAAGGACGGAACCCGGTGGCGGGGGCATTTCACGCCTGTGCGCGTCAAAGGACGGGGTGAGGCCCCGGTCTGGTTCGAATTCGTCACAGAAACGGCACCCGATATCTCGGTCGAGTCCGCGTTGCGCGAGACGGACGACGGCCTCATCTCCGTCTTTGAACAGCTGCCCGTAGGCGTCGGCGTGATGGACATGACCGGCACGTGGGTCCGGTACAACGCGATGATGAAGAGGCTCGTGTCGCGTTCCGTTCCGTCAACGCAACCGGACCAAGTACCGAGATGGCGTGCATGGGACGAGGACGGCAACGAACTTCCGCCGAGCAACTGGCCGGGTCAACGTGCCCTTCGCGGCGAGACCGTAACGCCGTCGATGGATACCCAATTCACTGCCGAAGACGGCGGCGTGCACTGGATGAGGGTAAGCGCCGCGCCGTTTCGGCTGCCGAACGGCACGCAGATCGGGGCGGTCGCGATAATTCAGGACGTCACAGATCTTAGAAACTACGAAGAACTCTTTACACGGGCTTCGCGAATGAATGCTTTTCGTGTTGCGCTTACCGACGCGTTTCGCCCGCTGAAGGACGCCCTTGAGATACAGGCCGCCGCAGTGAAACTGATCGGGGAGCATCTGGGCGTGCACCGGGCGTTTTACGCGACGATCGAAAATTCGAACGGCGACGAACATTTCGTCGTCCAACAGGAATATCACGCGCCGAACGCGGTGTTATTGGAAGGACGCTATCCGCTCGACGATTTTAGCCGGACACTGCACGATGAGGCCCGCAGTGGCCGGACGATGGTCGCGACCGATATTGAACGCGACCCGCGTTTCTCACCGGAATCACAGGAAACCTATCGGCGTCTTAAGATGAGAGCTTACATCGGCGTGCCGCTGGTGAAGCAGGGAAAATGGATCGCGTCGTTCGGCGTTCATAGCGAGATCCCGCGAGAGTGGGCCAGGGAAGAAATAGAACTAGTCGAAGAGACCGCCGAGCGGACATGGGAGGCGGTCGAGCGGTCCATGGCCGAGGCGGAGTTACGCCGGTCCGAGGCGAAATATCGGACGTTGTTTGATTCGATGGATGAAGGCTATTGCATCATCCAAATGATCTACGACGAGAACGGAAAAGCCATAGACTGGCAGTTTCTGCATGTTAACCGCGCGTTCGCAGAGAACAACGGGCTACACGATGCCGAAGGCAGGACGATCCGCGAAATGGCCCCGGACATCGAGCCGAAGTGGATGGATATCTACGACCATGTTGCCCAGACAGGCACTGCCCGGCGTTTCGAGGAAGATTCGCCGGCACTTGGCCGTGTCTTCAGCCTGTACGCATTCCGGATCGGCGAACCGGACGAGCGGAAGGTGGCGGTGGTCTTCAACGATATAACTCAGCGTCGGATAGAGGAAGAAGCGCGGCGGCGCAACGAGGAGGAGAAAGCTTTTCTCCTGCAACTGAGCGACGCGCTGCGAACACTTGCGGACACCGGCGAGATCAAGCGGACGGCGGCCCGGCTGCTTGGCGAACACCTGGGAGCGTCGCGGGTCCTTTATGCGGATGTCGAATGCAACGCGTGGAAGGTGACGCGGGGGTACGAGAAAGACGTAGTCCCGATGCCCGACGGCGATTATTCCTCAGCGGTTTACGGACAATGGATGATGGACGCTTACGCCGCCGGGCAAACGCTCATCTACAGCGACACGCACACCGACGCGAGATTCACGGCCAGCGAGCGTGCCGCCCACGACGCGCTCGAACTTAGGGCTGCGGTCGGCGTACCGCTTGTCAAAGACGGACAACTTGTCGCGATACTGGCCGTCCACTCAGCCGCACGGCGGGAGTGGGACCCGCGCCAGATAGCGCTGGTGGTGGAGACCGCGGAGCGCACGTGGGCGGCCGTTGAGCGGGCTCGCGCGGAAACCGCTGTCCGCGAGTACGACGAACGGCTCAGAGTGGCGGCGGAAGCGGCCGAGCTTGGGACCTGGGAATGGCATATCGACATAAAGCGGCTTTACTGGAACGAGCGGCATTTCGAGATGCTCGGGCTGGAACCGGTCAAAGGGTCGATCGACCAATCGATATTCTTTGAGAAAGTACACCCCGATGACCGCGAATACCTTGACCGGGAACTTTTGCGTTCGTTAGACCTTGGGGTGGTCTTCGACGCAGCATTCCGAGTCGTGAACACGGAGGGAATGACCCGCTGGATCAGCGGTTACGGAAAGCTAAGCGATGTGGAGAACGGCCCCGGCAGGGTGATGTCGGGCGTGGCCATCGACATTACCGACCGGATGAATATCGAAGAGGAACTCAGGGAATCCAACGAGCGGCTCCGGTTATTGATAGAAAGCGCGACGGACTGCTCGATATTCACGACGGACCGCGAGGGGACGATCAATTCGTGGAACAGCGGCTCGACGCGAATTTACGGTTACGAGGAAGACGAAATACTCGGACAGAGCGTCGAAGTAC
Source organism: Pyrinomonadaceae bacterium (assembly GCA_030372865.1). Classification (GTDB taxonomy): domain Bacteria; phylum Acidobacteriota; class Blastocatellia; order Pyrinomonadales; family Pyrinomonadaceae; genus OLB17. The sequence continues at coordinate 6,200 of JAUCQE010000704.1, read as the reverse complement.
TTTTCACGCCTGAAGACCGCCAAAAGAACATGCACGTCCGGGAGATGGAGACGGCAGTGAGAACGGGCCGTGCGTTGGACGAACGCTGGCACAGGCGCAAGGACGGGACCAGATTCTATGCATCGGGCGTCACACAGCCGCTCGGCGAAAAGGGGTCGGAAGGTTTCGTGAAGATCGCGCGTGATATGACCGAGCAGCTTCGCTCGGAACAATCTGCCCGTGAACGCGAGATGCTCAGAAAGATGGTCGCGGCCCAGGAAGAAGAACGAAAACGGATCGCCCGCGACCTGCACGACGAGCTTGGGCAGCAGCTGACCGCTCTCAGGTTAAAGCTGGATCGCGTCGGCGACGCTGTGCCCTGCGATGTAAAGGGCACCGTCAAAGAGGTTAAGGACATCGCGAGGTCGATCGACGAGGGTGTCGACTTTCTTGCCTGGGAACTCCGGCCGGCTATCCTCGACGACCTAGGGCTTATCCCGGCACTCGAAAGCTACATGAAGGAGTGGTCCACGTATTCGAGCGTGGAAGCTCGTCTGAACGCCGCGATGAAGCGCGACCGGCGGTTCGATCCGGCCGTCGAGACAGCGATGTACCGCATCGTCCAGGAAAGCCTGAACAACGTTCACAAGCACGCCGAAGCAAAGCTGGCCGAGGTGACCCTTTCCGTGCATAAGGGTGAATTGGTTCTCGTCATAGAGGACAACGGTCGCGGCTTTGAACCGGACGATGCCGAGACCCGACGACGCGGCATCGGATTGATCGGCATCCACGAACGCGCGCAGATACTCGGCGGAACTGTGGAGATAGAATCAAGCCCGGGCAACGGCACAACAATATACGTCAGAGCCCCGATAAAACCCTAACGTTGGTCAGAGCCGGCGGTACATGATGTACGCGTCGGTCAGGCCGTTTTGCTTGTGGCGGAAGGCCTCGGGAATGGTGCCGATGATCTCCATACCGATCGACTGCCAGAGGCGGACGGCTGCGGTGTTTGAGGCAACGACGAAGTTGAACTGCATAGCGGTGAAGCCGAGGCGGCCGGCCTCATCGAGCGAGAACTCGCCCATCGCGCGGCCGATGCCTTTCCCCGCTGCACTTGGGGCAACCATGTAAGCGGCATTGCAGACGTGATCGCCGAGGTCCGGCTGGTTTGCCTTGAGCCAAAAGGTGCCGACGACCTGGCCCTCAAGCTCAGCAACATAGACGTGCTTTTCCGGCGAGAACCAGTACGATAGCATCTCGCTCTCGGGCGTCGCCGGGTCAAAGACGTAAGTATCACCGCCTGATATCACTTCCCTGATGATCTGCCACACTTTTTCGCGGTCGCGGTTTTCTGCTTTTCGAATCGTTGCCATAAACTTGTATCCCGAAATTAAGACGGCTATATTCCCGCAATGCGGACAACAACCGTTAGAATCGTAGTTTGCATACTAACGGGAAAATTCCTGGTTTCAAATTCTATGAGCGTTGAACTAAAGGATCTTGGGCTGGCATTTATCGGCTGCGGCGTGATGGGTGAATCGATGGTAGCGGGACTCCTGCGGAAAGGCGTCGTCGACCCGCAGAATATCTCTGCAAGCCACCCGCGGGAAAGCCGCCGCGACGAGCTGAAAGAAAAATACGGCATTGCGGCCTATGCAAGCAACGCCGAGGCGGCGAGGTCGGTCGCCGAACACGAGAACTCGGTAGTCGTGTTGTGCGTGAAGCCGCAGCGGCTCGGAAAGGTGTTTGCCGATCTCGATGGCGTTCTTCATCCGAATGATCTCGTGATATCGATCATCGCCGGCGCACACATTGAGAAACTCGCCGAAGAGCTCGGCACGGCAAAGGTGGTGCGGGCAATGCCGAACACGCCGTCGCAGATCGGTGCGGGCATCACGGCATGGACCTGTACCGAGGCCGTTGGCGAAACGGATCGCGGCCATGTCAAAGAGATACTATCCGCACTCGGAAAGGAGCTGTTCGTCGAGACCGAGAACATGATCGACATGGCGACTTCCCTTTCGGCAACCGGCCCTACATACATCTTTATGGTGATGGAGGCGCTGACCGATGCGGGCGTTCACCTCGGCTTCTCGCGTGACATGGCCAAAGAGCTTGTGCAGGAAACCATGCTCGGCTCGGTGAAATTCGCGATGGAATCGCACAAGCACCCGGCCGAGCTCCGCAACATGGTAACCTCGCCCGGCGGCACCTCCGCCGAAGCGATCTACCAAATGGAAAAAGGAACACTCCGGACCGTCCTTTCAAAGGCGGTTTACGCGGCCTACAAACGCGCAGTGGATCTTGGCAAACGAGAATAGATTCGTTCCCAGTTAAAAACATCTTGCGCTCCCTGTAGCGAATCGGGCAATATTAAATTTGGGTCCTTTCTTTCCCTTCCGTTTCCACAACCCATCAAATTCAATGTACAAACCAAACCTCCTTCGCAGTGTCTTGTTCGTCGTTTTGTCATCGACCTTTTTGACCGGATGCGTCCGCTTTCCCTTTTCCATGCAGGAAGGCGGTTCAAGCAAACCGCCTACGGTTCCAAGCGGGCGGATAGACCACCGCAAATTCGAAGACGTAGAGATCGGCAGCACACCTCTGAATTGGAATACCGAGGAGATCGATAGGTTCAGCGGCGAGATCAATAGGTTGTTCGAGCGCCGCGATTTCGCAGGCCTGGACCGATTGGCTGGCGACCTTCGATCGACTAAAGCGCGATTCGAGTATGGCGGCGGATGGAAGATCCACACGTTTTACATGATCGTTTCCGCTCCCTCGACAGCCACCGAATGGGACGCGCACATCGCAATACTTGGCGAGTGGAAGACCGCAACTGGCTCAATCACCGCAAAGACCGCATTGGCGAAGGCTATTATGAATACTGCATGGGAAATGCGTGGAACCGGCTATGCAGATGAAGTCGACCCCGCCGTTTGGCCGGCCTTTAATGAACGGGTGAAACAGGCGACCAACGTGTTGAACGAAGCCGCCATTATGAGCGAGAGATGCCACGGGTATTACGAGACCGTGCTAGAATTTTTCCGCGAAGTCGGTACAGACGGGGAGAGGGCTGAGAAAGCGTATCAAGAGGCGGTTGCTTTCGACAAAGACTATCAGTATTTCTACATCGAAAAAGCATATAACCTGATGCCGCGTTGGGGCGGTGCTCCGGGCGAGCTCGCTTCTTTCGCAGAGTCGCTCATTACTGACCTCGGAGAACCGGACGGCCTGATAACATATTTTCTGATCGCAGCGGACGTGCACGCGTTGGAGCATGATCAATTTTTCGCGGAAACGGGTTTATCGTGGCGAAAGACCAAAAAGGGTTTTCTGCTTTTTGAAGCGAAGTATCGCCCGACCTCGCTTCGCGTCAACCAGCTGGCCGCGATGGCATGGTCGGCAAAAGACCCGCAGGCCGCGTGCAATGCGCACAAACGACTTACGGGCCCGAAGGACTTTAATTCGACTGTCTGGAAAAGCCGTGAGGACTTTGAGACTCGTCACCGATTCGTCCTTGACGCGATGTGTAAGATGCCGAGATCGGAGAATCAGGCGCTTTGACGTGAATCTCCAGCGGGTTGGGGAGCGGTACTCATAAAAGAAGCGGGAAGCGAAAGCAATGCAACTTTCACTTCCCGCTCTTATTTTTCGCCGGGCCTACTTCAAATACTTCTCAAACCAGTCGATGTTGCTCTGCATCGTCGCGATCTGCAGGCGGGGTTCCTGGATGCCGTGCGGCTGTCTGGGCAGGACGATCATGCGGGTCGGGACGCCGAGGCGACGAAGCGCGTTGTGGAGCTGATACCCCTGTTCGATCGGCACGCGGAGGTCGTTCTCGCCGTGCTGGACGAGCGTGGGCGTTTTCGCATTCTTGATGTTGAACATCGCGGAGTGCTTCGCGTAAAGCTCCGGAGCCTCCCAGAACTCCGACTCGAAATAATCAGGCAGGAACGAAGGAATATCGGCGGTCCCGTTGAAGCTCATCATATTCGTGACGGGTGCTCCGGCGGAAGCGGCCTTGAAGCGGTTCGTCTTCGTGATGATCATCGACGTCATATAGCCGCCGTAGCTCCAGCCCATCACGCCGAGCCGGTTCGCGTCGGCGACGCCCATGGCGATGACGTGGTCGACGCCGGACATCAGGTCCTCATAATCGCCGCCCGCCCAGTCCTTGATATTCGCACGGCGAAACTCGGTGCCGTAACCCGAGGAACCGCGCGGATTCGGGCGAAGGATGGCGTAGCCTTTCGAGGCGAGCGTTGCGAGCGGATATGACCCGCGGCCGCCGATGTAGCTCTGCTGAAATACTCCCGCCGGGCCGCCGTGGATGTTGAGTATCAGAGGCACTTTCGTCCCGGCAGTGTAGCCGGCGGGATAGGTGAGCAGCCCTTCGATCTCGCGGCCGTCCTTGCTCTTCCATTTGAGTACTTCGGTCTTTGCGACCTGCATCGATCCGCGGTCGGCATTATGCGATGTTACCTTGACGGGCATCGGGTCTGTCAGGCGGCCCACGTAGATCTCAGGGGCCATATCCGCCATTTGTGCAACGCCGGCGATGACGCCGTCCTTGTTGATCGTAACGCCCGTGAAGACCGCTCGTGCCGGATGCGGCATCGTGATGTTGCCTGAAGCCGTGTCCATTAGGTAAAGGCCGGTTGCCGTCCCGCGTGCCTCGGTGAAAAGGATCGTCTTGCCGTCAGCCGACCAGCCGAATGGTTCGGGCTGTGAATCGTATGAGTCGCGCATCATCCTCGGCGTGCCGCCCGCGGACGGGTAGATCGCGATGCGTTCGCTTTGCGCCCAGCGGACCGGCAGAGTGCTGACCGTGGCGGCGACCCATTGCCCGTCGGGTGAAAACATCGGAGCAGCTTCCATTGCCTCGGTCACGGCAAAGGGCGTAAGCGTACCGCTGGCGACATCGACCATTGCAAGATCCGCCGTCGGCCAGTAATTCGCGACCGGCGATTGAAGGTGCGACACGACGATCCGCTTGCCGTCCGGCGACCAGTCGAAAGACGAAATGTGGCGATCGGCCTTGGTCAGCTGTCGCGGCTCGAGCTTTCCGCCTGCGTCCTTTGCAACCGGAACGAGATACAGCCGAGCGAGTTTTGTATTCTCCTCGACCCAGCGAAAATCGTTGCGGCCCTTGTCGTTCTTTTCTTCCTCATCGGTCTTGGCGTCCGTCATCGTGTAGGCGATGGCCGTTCCGTCAGGCGACCAGTCAAATACACCGACCGAAGATTTCAGATCGGTGATCTGCTCGGCCTCGCCGCCGGCAAGCCGCAGGATGAAAATGTTGTTTCGGTTGTCCTTTCGTGTCGATGTGAAGGCGATCATCGACCCGTCGGGCGAGAACTTCGGGTTGGTCGACGACTTATCGGCGAACGTAAGTTGGCGGCTGACCTTGCCGTCTGCAGATGCAATCCAGATCTGCGTAACGAATTCGCTCTTGTCCGCGGTCATCACTGGCCCGTTGAGCGTATAAACGACCCACCGGCCGTCGGGTGAGACATCGGGCGAGCCGGGCACGTTCAGCCGGACCTGCATCTCCGGCGTCCAGACGGATTGTGCATTGACTGCTGCGAACAGGAGAAGGCAAACGACCAACGAAGCAAGGAAGCGACACGTTCTCATTACAAGGGTCTCCGGGTTTTTGGTTTATAAAGTGGCAGTGCGGGGTATTGTGCTACAAGTTGGGGGCGATAGCAATAGTTATTCTGATGAGCGTCGAAGAGTGAACTTCCATACCATTCGCTCCCGTGATTCGTCGTAGATATAACGGCTTTCGGTGACGGCCCAAAAGCCGAGAAACTCCCAGCGGTTGACGCCGAGTTTGTTGAAGAGCGGGACGGCATGGCCGGATCGGATAGCGTCGATCAGAGCACTGTTAGCGGCATCGAGTTTCTGATCGCCGCGGCGGCCGGAGCCTGTGTAGTGTATGACGTCGCGGGAGTCGCCGTGGAAGTCCGGATAGCAGGGGTTGATGCGGCCGAAATCAGTCAGGAGCGAAACGAGCCTGCCATCTTTCTGGTAGATGCCGTTTCGCGAGCGGTGGATTTTCGCGACGTCGTTCCATGGATACACGTTACCGAGCTCGAATGCGTCGGCCCCGTCCCTTAGCTCTACCCGCTGCGGCATTCCGTTATTATCTCCTTAGCGATCCATTCGAGACTAACGTGCTGAGAGGTCGCCGGGGGCTGTCTCTTATACAC
>JAUCQE010000703.1 GCA_030372865.1 Pyrinomonadaceae bacterium | reverse complement strand
ATCGACGGCGGCCGACGTCTTGGTGACAGTTTGGAGCGAGGAAACGCTCGGCGATTCGCTGCGATTTGCGGCGGGATTGCGCGAACAGGGCATCCGCGTCACGCTTTACCCCGAGGCCGACAAGATCGGCAAGCAGCTGAAATACGCCGACGCGATCGGAGTTCGATACGTCTGCATCCTCGGCCCCGAAGAGGTCGCGAGCGGAAAAGCGAAATTCAAGGATATGCGGACCGGCGGAGAGACCTCGCACACCGCCGCGGAATTCAGCGGGAGCCGGTCCAAAAACACTTGAAACACCGCGATTTCTCTACGAGAAACGGCGATTTCTACGCTAGACATGCCGAGGTGTACGCTGGACATGCCGAGGTGTACGCTGGACATGCCGAGGTCTACGCTGGACATGCCGAGGTCTACGCTAGACATCGTGATGTCTACGCAAGAATTGGCGAGTTCCAGCGTAGAATCGACGACTTCTTTTCCGGCTATTTCGGGCCGACGACACGCCTGAATACTAATTAAAATGGACCGCAAGCTCGAACCGAAACTCTTCTCCATCCTTCGCAAAGGCTACACGCTGAAGATGTTTCAGGGAGATCTGCTAGGCGGGCTGACGGTCGGTGTGGTTGCACTGCCGCTCGCGATCGCGCTTGCGATAGCATCGGGCGTGAAACCCGAACAGGGGCTCTATACTGCGATCTTTGCCGGATTCGTTATCGCGGTTCTTGGCGGCACGCGGACGCAGATCAGCGGCCCGACGGGCGCGTTCATCGTGATCGTGTACGGCATCGTTCAGCAGTACGGCTATGACGGGCTCGTTGTCGCGACCCTGATGGCCGGCATTCTGCTGGTCATTATGGGCCTTGCTCGGATGGGGGCGTTTCTCAAGTTCGTGCCTTATCCGGTCGTCGTCGGATTTACGTCCGGAATCGCCCTGATCATTTTCTCTTCGCAAATAAGCGATTTTCTCGGGCTTAAGATCGCAAAGGTCCCAGCCGACTTCCTCGAAAAATGGGTCGCCTATGCGGAACATGCAGGGACGGCCGATCTGAACACCCTCGCGGTCGGCCTCGCGTCGCTGTTCATAATCGTTCTCTGGCCCAAGGTGACGCATCGTGTCCCGGGCCAGCTTATCGCGATAATCGCGGTCACCTTTGCGGTCCAGTATTTTCAGATCCCTGTCGAAACGATCGAGAGCCGGTTTGGCGGAGTGCCGAATTCGCTGCCGTCGCCGACATTCCCTACGGTCACCTGGCCGATGATCCAGCAGCTTTTCCTGCCCGCACTTACGATAGCGATCCTGGCTGCGCTCGAATCGCTTTTATCTGCCGTAGTTGCCGACGGTATGACGGGCACTCGCCACCGTTCGAACATGGAGCTCGTCGCACAGGGAGCCGGGCTGTCTCTTATACACATCTCCGAGCCCACGAGACAGCGCTGTGTATCTCGTGTGGCGTCTTCTGCTTGAAAA
>JAUCQE010000702.1 GCA_030372865.1 Pyrinomonadaceae bacterium | reverse complement strand
TGTGTATAAGAGACAGGTTCGTGATAATGCGGAACATCGCAGACGGCATCCGCCTGCTTCTCACGGCGATCGTACTCGCTGCCGTTTACACCGCATTCAACCCGGCAACCGACCCCGCATACGTCATCATCGGCTCGATACTGATCCTCGGTATCGTGATGATCGTCTTCACCTTTTACGGCGGAATGGAAGCGGTCATCCGGATCGAGGTCGTCCAGCTCGTTATCTACATCGGCGGTGCGATCGCCGCGGCGGTCGTCCTTATCCAGAACATCGACGGCGGCATCGCCGGTGCGATCGACATCGGTAGGCAATACGACAAATTCACGCTTTTCGATTTCAATTTGGATTTTGCAAAGACCTACACATTCTGGGGCGGCGTGCTCGGCGGCTGCTTCCTTACGATGTCCACGCACGGCACCGACCAGTTCCTCGTCCAGCGTTATCTCTGCACCGACAAACCGCGTGCGGCCATTACTGCCCTAATGACATCGGGCCTTGCCGTGCTTATTCAGTTCATCGGCTTCCTTTTCATCGGCGTGCTCCTGTTCGCTTACTACGCGCCGTACAATCTGGAAGGCTATCAGGCGGCGACCGGGGCATTTCCCTTTACGGGCGGCGACAAGGTGTTCCCGGATTTCATAACGCAAAAGATGCCGACGGGCCTTTCCGGCCTCGTCGTTGCAGCGATCTTTGCCGCCGCACTCTCGTCGTCGCTTAACTCGATCGCGGCAACGGCGGTAAATGATATTTACAAACCGTTTGCCAAGGACAAATCCGACCGCAACCTAATGCGCGTTGCAGGTATCCTGACCGTCGTCGTCGGCATCATTCAGATCGCGATCGCCATCGCCCTGAAAGACGCGAACAGCTCCGCCTTAAGCCTCGCTCTTTCGGTGGCGTCGCTGATAAACGGCCCGATCCTCGGCGTCTTCCTCGTCGGGGCATTCCTGAAACGCGCGAAGGAGGTCCACGCACTTGCGGGAATGGTCGTCAGCATCGGGCTGATGCTGTACATACTTCTTGCATCAAATAAAATATTGCCGGGGCCGGTGATCGCCTGGCCGTGGTACGCGTTGATCGGCAGCACCGTTACGGTCATCGTCGCGTTTATCGCTACACTTGTTATTCCGGTTCGAAAAAATGATGAAGTTTCTAACTAGCTTTTTACTCGTCGCCATCCTGCTGACGACACCTGTTCTCACTGCGTCCCCAATTCTCGGCGGTCAAACCTCGCCGCGTTTCGAGCCTTCTGAAAAGTCCTGGAAATGGGCAGACAAGACGCTCAAGAAAATGACCGTCGACGAAAAGGTCGGCCAGCTCGTCCACGTCGGCATCAACGCGCGTTTCGCCAATCAGGACAGCTTCTTCTTCAAAGACCTTCGCCGTCACGTCGTCGAGAACAAGATCGGCGGTATCATCTTTTTCGGAGCGCCGATCTATGAAACGACGCACATTGCCAACCGAATGCAGGAGGCGGCAAAGATACCGTTGCTGATGTCGCTGGACGCAGAAACCGGCATCGGAATGCGCTTTCAGGACGCGACGAATTTCCCCTGGGCGATGGCGGTCACGGCGACCGGCAACGCCGAATTCGCTCGCCGGATGGGCGCGATCACCGGCCGCGAGGCAAGGGCGATCGGCATCCAGCACGTTTATGCACCTGTGCTCGACGTCAACAACAACGCCGATAACCCGGTCATCAACGTCCGCAGCTTTGGCGAAGACCCCGAGGACGTCGCACGCTTCGGCGTCGCATTTGCACAGGGCGTCCAGAGCCAGCAGGTGATCGCCACTGCCAAACACTTTCCCGGCCACGGCGATACGAACATCGACTCGCACCGCGGCCTTCCGATCATCGACCTGCCGCGTCAGCGGCTCGATTCGCTCGAACTTGTTCCCTTCAAGCGTGCTGTCGAGGGCGGCATCGGCTCGATCATGATCGCCCACATTGCGCTTCCGCAGATCGACGGCGAGGTGATCAAACCGCTCAAGGATTATCAGGGCGGCGATGCCGAAGCCGGTGCCGAGATCGTTTCGGAATCCGCGACCATTCCGGCGACGCTGTCGGAAAAAGTACAGACCGATATCCTTAGAAAAGAGATGGGTTTCAAAGGCCTGATCGTCTCCGACGCGATGTCGATGAGCGGCCTGACGCTCTATTTCACGCAGGAAGAGGCAGGCGTCCGCGCGTTCCTCGCGGGCACCGACATCCTTGAAAAACCCGAGAATGTCGATGCAATGCTAAAAGGCATCAAAGCCGCCGTCGCCAGCGGCCGCATCCCGATGGCCCGCCTCGATGAATCCGTCCGCCGCCAACTGGCCTGGAAACACGCCGTCGGCTTGACCGAACAAAAGATGACGCCGCTCGACCAGATCGACCGCATCGTCTCCGGCCCCGAATCCACGAAGCTCGCCGACGAGATAGCGGAGAAGGCGATCACACTCGTGCGTCATGAAGCGGGCACGCTGCCGATCAAGACTGAAGGCAGAGTCGCAGTCCTAGGTATCTCGAACGGCTTTGACGGCCCAGCTACGATGGCGCCGTTCGCTTCTACATTGCGACAAGGTCGTACGTATGCTTTGCATGATCCTGACATGGGTAGAATAAAGAGGTTTTCTTCAGCATATCTACAGGAGACTTCGACACAGGAACAGGTCGATGCTGCGCGCAAGATGGTCGCCGAATCCGACACCGTTATCGTCGGCCTCTACGGCCGCGTCCGCTCCGGAGCAAAGAACAGCGTCGGCATTCCGGAGAACGGTGCCGCGATTCTCCGCGAAGCCCTCGCCTCCGGCAAAAAGGTCATCGGCATCGCGTTCGGCAACCCGTACATCCTCGCCTCGTTCCCGGAAATGAAAACCTATATCGTCGCATACGGCGACATGCCAAGCCTCCAACGCGCCGCCGCAAGGTCGCTCCTTGGCCAACAGGATGTAACCGGCAAGCTCCCGATTTCGCTCCCCGGA
>JAUCQE010000701.1 GCA_030372865.1 Pyrinomonadaceae bacterium | reverse complement strand
GAGATCTACACCGTTCGGAACTCGTCGGCAGCGTCAGATGTGTATAAGAGACAGGGCAATGCTTTCTTTTATATTTACGAAAGTGCGACCGGCACGGTGCGTATCGTAGATTTCGGACAGACCGGCGATGACCCGGCGGTTGTTGGCGATTACGACGGCGACGGCAAGGCCGATCCCGCCGTTTACCGTGAAGGCGAGTTATCTTTCGACCAGAGCGTTTGGTTCTACCGCGGTTCGCAGAACAACCCGTCGGGAAATATCTCCTATAATCCTTGGGGACTCGGCGGAGACTTCCCGGCTCCCGGCGATTACGACGGTGATGGAAAGAATGACTTTGTCATCCAGCGAAACAACCTAGACGCCCAGGCTCGATTCTGGATGCTCCAAACGACGGCCGGCTTTGCCTCTGTTTCATTTGGTACGCCGACATCTCTCGTTGTACCGGGCGACTACGATGGTGACGGTAAGACCGACATTGCTGTAGTACGAAGTATCAGCGGCCAATATAACTGGTTTGTGATCCCGAGCAGCACCGGTGTTATAAGTGCGGCTCCGTTCGCCGTATTTGGTGTGTCTGCAACGGACTTCGTGACACAGGGCGATTATGACGGTGACGGCAAGACAGACGCTGCCGTTTGGCGTCCCTCGGCGTCGGCCGGCCTCAGTGCATTCTGGTACCAGGGTTCAGCGGGCGGCGTCACGGCGGTGCCATTCGGACAATCGGGCGATTACCCCGTTGGGAACTACAACGTTCATTGATCGAAAGATCGTTTATCTAAGAAGAAAGGCTCCGGTGGAGGTAAACCCCACCGGAGCCTTTTCCTATTCGACTAAGCGATCTTTATTCGTCGCTTTCGTCATCCTCTCCGCCGCCAAGAAGCGTCGCACTCGTTACACAGTCATCGTCACCGCATTTGATCAGCGTGACGCCCTGAGCCGAACGGCCCGTTTCGCGGATCTTATCGACACCCAGTCGGATCAGCTTTGCCTGCTGCGTGATGATCATGATCTCGCTGTCTTCCTCGACCGGGAACGCTGCCACGACCTTTCCGGTCTTCTCGGTGGTCTTCATATTGATCACACCGATGCCGCCGCGTTTCGCGAGCCTGTAGCTGGAGACCTGCGTCTGTTTGCCGAATCCCTTTTCCGACACTGAAAGGATCTTCTGGCTTCCGTCCGCCTCGACCGCACAGACCGAAACGACAAAGTCGCCCTTTCTGAGGTTCACGCCGCGGACGCCGCGTGCGACGCGGCCCATCGGGCGGACGTCGGATTCAAAGAACCTTACCGCCATACCGTCGTGCGTGGCGATAAAGATCTGCTTCGTGCCGTCCGTCCGGATGACGTCAAGCAGTTCATCGCCCTCATCGATATTTATGGCATTGATGCCCGATACCCTGATGTTTTGATAATCGGAAAGTGCGGTCTTTTTGATGACGCCGTTCCTGGTTACCATCGTCAGGTAGATCTCTTCGCCGAAATCCCGGACGGGCATGACGGCGACAAGCTTACGCTCGCTGGAAAGCTGGATCAGGTTCACGACCGCCTTTCCGCGGGCAGCAGCCGCGGCCTCGGGGATTTCATGGACCTTGATCTTGTAGACCTGTCCATCGTCAGTGAAGATCATCAGGTACGAGTGTGTCGAGGCCGTGAAGATATGCTCGACAAAGTCCTCGTTCTTCGCGGTCGCACCCAACCGTCCCTTTCCGCCACGGCCCTGTCGCGAGTACGTCGAGACGGGAGTGCGTTTGATATATCCGGCCTTAGTTACCGTGATCGCGACCTCTTCGTCCGGAATGAGATCTTCGATCGTTAGTTCGACGCCCGCATCAATGATCGTCGTACGCCGGGCGTCGCCGAAATTCTTCTTAACCTCGGCGAGTTCGTCAGCGATAACCTGACGCAGGACACTTTCGTTGGCCAAAATGTTCTCGAGTTCAGCGATATACTTAATGATCGCCTCATATTCATCGAGGATCTTCTGACGTTCGAGGGCCGACAGCCTGCGAAGCTGAAGGTCAAGGATCGCCTGGGCCTGTATCTCAGTGAATTCCAGGCTACCGATTACCTTTTCAAGATCCTTCAGAAACGCGTCTTCGGCTTTGCCACCAGTTATGCCACGCCACTTCTTGACCTCTTGAATGGTCGCGAAGTTTGCCGTCAACCACTGCCGTGCCTCATCGACCGATCGCGAGTTTCGGATAAGCGGAATGATGTAGTCGAGCGCGTCGATCGCCTTGTTGAGGCCTTCCAAAATGTGCGCACGGGCCTGGGCTTTTCGAAGATCGAACTCCGTACGACGACGTACGACTTCGCGACGGAACTCAACGAAATGCTCGAGCATTCCCTTGAGCGTCAGCAGCTTCGGCTGGCCGTCAACGATCGCGATGTTGATGATGCCGAACGATGCCTGGAGCGGTGTCAGCTTGTAAAGCTTGTTGAGGATGACCTGCGGGATCGCGTCGCGTTTGAGTTCGATAACGATACGCATTCCTTCGCGGTTCGATTCGTCGCGGATCTCCGAGATGCCTTCAAGCTTCTTTTCCTGAACGAGCTCAGCGATCTTTTCAATGAGCTTCGCTTTGTTGACCTGATAAGGAAGTTCGGTGATAACGACCGCGTCTCTTTCGCGGTCGCCGCGTCCGATTCGGTCAATGCCCGCCTTCGCCCGCATCTGAATAACGCCGCGGCCTTCACGATAAGCACGATGGATCTCTTCCCGGCCGTAGATGAATCCGCCGGTCGGGAAATCCGGCCCGGGGACGATCTTGATCAGCTGCTCGGTCGTGATCGCCGGGTCTTTCAACAGGGCGATCGTTGCGTCGAGGATCTCCGTCAGATTGTGCGGCGGTATCTTCGTCGCCATACCGACGGCGATACCTTCCGAACCGTTAACAAGCAGGAGCGGAACTTTTGTCGGGAGGACCGTCGGTTCAGAAAGCGAATCGTCGTAGTTCGGCTGAAAATCGACCGTCTCTTTCTCGATGTCGGCAAGGACCTCGTTCGTCAGTTTCTGCAGCCGGACCTCGGTATAACGCATTGCCGCAGCATTGTCGCCGTCTATCGATCCGAAGTTCCCCTGCCCTTCGACGAGCATGTACCGCATCGAAAAATCCTGGGCCATACGGACGACTGTGTCGTACACTGCCGTATCGCCGTGGGGATGGTATTTACCGATCGTGTCACCAACAACGCGGGCGGATTTCTTATACGGCTTGTTATGGGTGTTGCCAAGCTCGTGCATCGCCCAGAGGACACGCCGGTGCACCGGTTTGAGCCCGTCCCTGACATCCGGGAGTGCCCGCCCGATAATTACGGACATTGCGTAGTCGAGATACGACCGGCGCATCTCGTCTTCGATATTTATCTGGTTTCTATCTAAAGTTGAGTCCATTATTGTATTGCGAAGATCGCGGCCCGGGCATTATGTCGCTTTCGCGTCGGATCGTGCCCGATATAAAAAAAGCTGGAAAATTCTAGGCTTAAGTGCTATCTTTAATTTTACAGGCGCAACGCCTGTTTCGCAACCGAAACGCCTCCTATAGATCCCCGGCGGCAACCTCCGAACGGCATTTCTCCCGATTCTTGCAACACCAATAATTCCAACACTTAGCCCCACTATTTATGTCTACAGACGTTACCGACAAAGATGAACGGCGGATAAACCGCTATGCCCTTGCTCTTCCGACCCGCGTCGAGGTAAAGATCGACGCGAAATTCAGTTGGAATGAGGTGACCAGACTCGAGGATGTTTCGGCTTTCGGTGCCGGTTTCGTCCTGAAACGGCCGGTAAAACGCGGAAGATTGATCGTCATCAACCTGCCGATGCCAAGGCAGCTACGCTGCTACGATTATCTCGAACCGCAATACCGGATCTGGGGCTTGGTTCGCCGCTGTGTTCCTTTGGGCGTTACCCCGGCCGAGCGGACCTACGCCGTTGGTGTCGCGTTCGTTGGCAAAAACCCGCCTGCCAGCTTTCTCCAGAACCCTTCTAAGCTATACGACCTTTCGACGAGGGACGACGGCGGCCTTTGGCAGTTAGTCGAGGTCGGGGAGCATATCGACGAAAGCGAATTACCGATCAGCCTCCGGCGGCACACCAGATTCGCCATTCCCGAATCGCTGCTTCTCGAGATCCTGGATGAGAACGGCGACGTTGCCGCGAGCGAGGTAACGGTAACGGAAAACCTAAGCCTCGGCGGCGCAGCCGTCTTCACGTCGTTCAACGCAGAGGTCGGATCATTCCTGAGAGTGAAAAGCGAACGGCATCAGATCTCGATAATCTCGATAGTCCGCGGAAAGCGCATCGGCACGGACGGCATCGTCCGTTTGCATCTGGAGTTCATTGACCATCTTTTCCCGCTTGAAGGGATCGTCTAGCTGTAAATTGCGAGCGAAAGCTCATTGTAATTTTTTGGAGTAACAAATGTCAGCAGTAACCAATATCGTGGACGAGACAGCAAAGTTGGACGCTGTCGGGATGGTTGCCGTGGTTTCTGGAAGAGATCGAAACGGCGAGAATTGGCAAGAGATATCAGAGGTCACAAGTTTCTCAGCGACCGGTGCGACGATCCGGCTTCCTCGCGAATGTATCACCGGGCGAGTTATATCTCTCGATCTGCCGCTTCCCGCATTTTTGCGCGCCTACGACCATGATAAAGAGTTCTACCAGGTCTGGGGATTAGTCCAGAATTGCCACGTCTCCGGCGCTGAAGGAGACTGCGCGTCGTATGTTGGCATTGCCTTCATTGGCCGTTCTGCGCCGGTTGGCTATAAGTCCGACCCGTGTCGGTCATATCGTATTTGCGGCGTGAATGACGACGGCCTGTGGAAGGTTGAACCGATGAAGGCGTCGTATAAGAGCAGGAAAGAAATGCGCTTTTGGCAGTCGTTTGAGCTTTACCTCGCCCAGGTCGATTCCGAAAGACGAACGATAACCGGAGCCAAGGCAGTTGCCGAGAACATCAGCAAAGGCGGCGCGGCGGTGGTTAGCGATCTCGAGGTAAACGTCGGCGACAGGGTAAAGTTTATAAGTGAAGAATTCGATTTTTCGGGCCTCGCGGTCGTCTGCGAGCGACAATCCGCTAAGAAGGACCTAACACGGCTTCATCTTAAGTTTGTAGAGACGCAATTTCCAGTCGAAAAACTGAGCCGCTCGACTGCGGCAAGGTAACTCATGGCCTATTGGTCTCAGTAATTCGCATGTTCGCGTTAGCAGCCTTGCGTATCGCTTCGCGGAGCAATCTCTGCTGCTCCGGCGTCAGGTGACGCAGTTCCTCCGGCGGCAGTCTGACACCGGGCGGCGGCGGACGCCTGCCTCGGTCTGCAAGATTCGCATTCGGCGGAACGATTCGGTCCGCCTTTATCTTCTTGTTCCCAACATAGATCGTATCGCCCTCGATTATGATGGTCTCGCCGCCGTCTTCAATGACGGTTCGGGGAACCTTCGGCGGTATTGGCGGACTTGTGGACCCGACCGAAGTTTTTTTAGTTTCGTTTACCTGCGCCGTCTGCGCCGTAGCGACTGCCGACGGCGAATTCTCCACTGAATTCTCGGTGGACGAATTTGCAGCGGCATTCTCCGTTGGAGCCAACGGCATCTCCGGTTCGACCGCCGTCAACGGGGCAGGAACCATATCCTGCTTGATCTCAGACTCGCCGGACGTCAACGGCTCGCTGTAAAGCAGCATCGCACCGACGCCTGCGCCTATCAGCAATAGAGCCGCCAGTGCGCCCGCGATCCTCGTCAATCGCCGGACACCGCTGCTCGCGGGTTCCTTTCCTCCAACGCCTGCTAACGCCGGAACACGCTGCACCGTAACCTGTGACTGTCCGGTAGGAAGGACATCCGTTTTAACACCCGTAGACGCCGGTTCAATTATCGCCGTTTTTTCGTGGAAAAGTCGCGTCTTTTGATCGTGTATAGCAGGCGACACCGCCTTCCCTTCGACGAAAGTCGCGGCACTGCCCGCGTAATTCTCATGATCTCGAAGCATCGACCGAAGCTCAGCCGCGGTCGACGGCCGGCCTCCCGCATTAAGATCCAAAGTCGAATGCAAGATCGCCGAGAATCCAGCCGGCACGTCCGGGTTCACCAAATGTGCGGGCTTAAGCGGATCAGGATCATGCGACAGCACCGCCATCGCACGCGTCAAGGCGTCTTCAGGCGGAACTCCCGTTACAAGGTGGTATAAGGTCGCCGCCAGCGAATACAGGTCCGAACGCGGGTCGGTCCCGGTTCCCTGTATCTGCTCGAGCGACGCGTAGTTTCGCGAGTAACCGAAAATGCTCTTTGCCGCGGTGTTATTCGGGGCGTCCGTCGGATTGCCTTTCGCGAGCCCAAAGTCGAGCAGAACTATCTGCCCGCTGTGCATCACCTTTAGGTTCTGAGGCTTGATATCTCTATGGATAACAGGATTCGACTGGTTATGCAGAAAATCCAGCGCGTCGAGAAGTTGGTCGGCCCACTCGAGCACCTGGTCAGAAGGAAACGGCTTTCCCTGCTCCTCGAGGATGCAAAACAAGTCTTCGCCAGGAACGTATTCCATGACGAGATGCTGCCCGTTGTCTTCCAGGAAATGATCGCTGACCCGGGGAAGAGCCACGTGCTTGAGGCTGTTGAGCAGACGAGCCTCCCGCTCAATCGCCTTCCGGTAGTTGTCGTCCATGCAAAGCGTCTGCTTGATGGCGACGGTACTGCCGAACCGTTCGTCTACGGCAATGTAGACGGCTCCCATTCCGCCCTGTCCTATCTGGCGGTCAATCCGGTAACGATCCTGAAGTAATTTGCCCTCTTTTTCCATCTGCGATCGTAATGCCCTGATCCAAGTCCGTGTAGTTTACTACAAAAAACGGTTCACTTCGCTTAATTTACTACGCGACTACAGGCTGTCTGGTTCATTAAATTCCTGTCACAGGGTAATGCCCATCACGCCGTAAACCAATCCTCCGTCATGTCGCACCAGATGGCCAATCCTTTCCAATCGCCGTATTTCGCGTAATGCCGCTCGATCTTTTTATCCGGGCATTTACGGCCGCGATTATGCTTTTTGTAGAATTGGGCCCGCAGCCATGAATCCAACGCAAGGCCGTCGTAGCGGCCAAGCAATTTCAACATATTGTCCGCGGCATAATCGCCGATTCCCTTTATGGCTTTGAGCTGTTTTCGCAGTTCCGAGGTCGGCAATTCCGGGTCGAGCCATTCGTCGGTCCTGATCTTTCCCGCGGCGACCGCATCGGCGAGCTCGACAAAATAAGGCGAACGATAGCCTGCCCTGATCTCATTCCGGTAGAAATCCGCGTTCATTCCAGCCATAGCCGATGGGGTTGGAAAGGCACGACGCCCGTCGGAAGTTTCCTCGCCAAGCGTCGATACGAGATTGTTCGTCATGCTTTTGGTTAGCGCCCATGAACAATTTGTCGTGCAAAGCGTCTTGATCAGGTCCTCGAATACCGTTGCCGAACGCAGAAGCCGTCCGGCACGGTTTGCCGCCGCCCACGCAAGCACGCCGTCCTTCGCGGCGAGATCGTAAAAGTCTTCGATCCTGTCGTCGAGCCGCAGGATGTGACGAACGTCGCGCTTGACGCCCTCAGCGCTTATCTCGTCGGTTAGGCTGACGGTCAATTTCCCGCCGGATTCGCGGATGCGGCCGGAAGCGATCTGCCCCGAATCAGGGTCGCGGAAAACGTAGTGAAGTTCATCACATGCTGCCGATAACTCAAAAGGACGAAGATCATACCAACCGTGGCTTTGGACCGTGTGCCTAAAGCTAAAATCCGCCGGTACCGAAAGCTTTAACTTCTTTGGCATAGAGGCTATGATATGTTCCTCAAAGCCTTGAAACAAATCATTTTATTTTTTCGGCTAAATCCGTCCCGCGTACGTCTTAGTCCGTGACAAAAATTGAAATGGCGGCGGGAATTATGAATAAGCAATGCTTTTCGTAATATTTTAGTTTAGGCTCATTCCAGAGCCTGTCAGTTCGCGACCGTCCCGCCGGTTGGCCCATTAACGAACTCTCGTTGCTTTTATTTCTAAAACTTACGACCGGGGAGAATCTGTTATGACAGTAATCGACGCTGCCGTCCGCCGAACAGTTATTTTTGTGTTCGTTATCGCGTTCGTAGCGGCAGGATCGCTCGCTCAAGGCGATCCGGACCCAAACTCGCCAACACCCATTTTGATCAGTCAGGACGACTCGACGCGTGCCCTGACAACCAGCCCTGACTCGGTAAAACAGCGCCGCCAGGCACCGCTTTCAACAAGCGCTTACGGCCCGGGGTCAAAGGCACAAATATTCGTCACGAACATCAGCCTTTTGGGCGGCGAAGGTGCCAATGCGTTTCGCGTGTACGCTGAAGACGCAAATGGGCGTCTTTATCGCTATCCGGTTCTCGATGTCGAACCGACCAAAGCGGATCCTGATGTTTACGTTGTCACTATCCTCGTGAAAGACGAGATCGGATACTGGCAGCCGGAGTTTGGCGATGTTTATCTGCGGCTGACGTGGCGCGGCCTTTCAAGCAACCGCGTGAAGTTCGGCTTCGGTTCGACTGGTGGCGACCTCAAGGATGATCCCGCTGTACAGCCAATGCCGCTGTCATTGGCGGTGAAAATTCGTTCGAACGGCGAACCGGTGATTGATGAGTATGTCGGTTACCGCTGGTCCGGCGACCGTATGCGCTTTCTGCAGCAGGCAACATTCGGCCCGACGACCGAGGCCGACCAACGGCTTCGCAGGATCGGCCTTCGTACCTGGCTCGCAGAGCAGCTCGACGCCCCATATCCGTCATTCGACAACCCGTATCCGGAGATCCCGCTTAAGAACATCGACGCTCAGAACGTGACGAATGGCTGCGGCATGTTCCTGCCGACCACGAATCTAACATACCGCTTGTGCGTCCGCGACCACTACACGATGTATCCCGTGCAGAAGTGGTTCTTGAAAGAGGCACTTTACGGCACGCCGCAGTTACGTCATCGTGCGGCATGGGCACTCTCGCAGGTGTGGGTGATCTCTGGCGTCGATACCCAGCAGTCGAGTTGGATGATGGCTTATTACAAAGTCTTGGCCCAGCATGCGTTCGGAAACTACAGGGCCCTGATGAGGGACATGACCCTGAACCCGGGCATGGGCAATTACCTTGACATGGCCCGCAGCACCCGGACCAATCCGAACGAGAATTATCCCCGAGAGATCCTTCAGCTTTTCTCGATCGGCCTGTTCATGCTGAACCAGGACGGTACGCTGATGCTCGATGGCCAGGGCAATCCGATCCCGACATACGACCAGGCAACGGTCGATAATTTCACAAAGGTCTTTACAGGCTGGACCTTCTGCAACCAGACGTGCCCCAACTCGCAGCCCGGTATCGTGAACTACAAGGATCCGATGATCCTTATTCAGAACAATCATGATGTAACGGCGAAGACGCTGCTTTCCTATCCGGGAGCAGTGAACCAAAACATTCCGCCCAATCTGAACGGAAACACCGAACTCGAGTTGGCACTCGACAACATCTTTTACCATCCGAACGTCGGCCCGTTCGTCAGCAAGCTGATGATCCAGCATATGGTCACCAGCGACCCGACACCGGCTTATGTCGGCCGCGTCGCCGCTGTCTTCAATAACAACGGCCAGGGCGTCCGCGGTGATATGAAGTCCGTGATAAGGGCAATATTGCTTGACCCGGAAGCACGCGGAGACCTTAAGACCGATCCGAATTTCGGCAAGCTGCGTGAACCGGTCCAGTTCGTGACGAACATCCTGCGGCCGATGAATGTTAAAAGTGCGGACCTCAGCACGCAGAGCGACGGCGTCATTACGGCTCTAACAAATCCGATCGGGCAAAACCCGTTCAATTCGCCGACCGTCTTCAATTACTTCTCGCCGGATTATTACATCCCGGGCACGACGCTCCTTGGGCCGGAGTTTGCGCTGATGACGACAGGGACCTCGATCGGCCGAGCGAATGTCGTTAACGGCATCACATATAACCAGATAAACGTGACCGATAATACGCCCCAGGGCACCAGGCTCGACCTCGCAGACCTGCAGGCTCTTTCGACCGCTGACCCGACCGGCAACCTGCTGCTTGACGAGCTCAACTATCGCTTGCTGCACGGAAGGATGTCCGCCGCGATGCGGTCCGCGATACTGCCGGCCGTGACAGCCCTGCCCACGACCGATCCGCTCGGCCGCGCGAGAGCAGCACTCTATCTAGTTGCGACCTCGTCGCAGTTCCAAGTTCAGAGGTGATAAACATGAAAGAATCAAGACGCGATTTCATCAAACGCTCGGGCTGTGCATTGAGCATGGCCGCTCTGGCGACCCAGATGCATCACCTCGGAATGATGAGTGTGCTCGCTCAGAAGGTCGATGACGCCGAGAATGAAACTCTCGGCACCGGATATAAGGCTTTGGTACTTATCTACTGGTCCGGCGGTAACGACGGCAACAACATGATCGTGCCGAACCACAACGACGCATCGGTAAGTAATTACTCTGCATATAGCGCAGCCCGGGCTGCCCAGGGCCTTGCTATACCGCAAGCCGACTTGCTGCCTATCTCGGTTCCGCGGATCGGAAACCTGACGTACGGCCTGCATCCCGCGTTGGGCCCTGTGACGGGCGGTCTGAACAACGGCATTCACGAACTTTGGGCACTAGGCAAGATGGCCGCTGTTACCAATGTCGGGACGCTCGTCGCCCCCATGACAAAGACCCAGTATCAGAACAATTCGATCCAAAAACCGTATCAACTGTTCTCGCATTCGGACCAGGTCGCACAGTCCCAAACTAGTGTTTCAAATACCACGGCGTTCACAGGCTGGGGTGGACGGCTATCTGACCGAATGACCGCTTCGAACAACCCGGGCGGACTGATCCCAATGGTGACTTCCATCGCCGGGGCACAGCTTTTCACTGCCGGCCAGATGACGCTGCCGATGGCGATAGCTCAGGCCAACAACACCGGCACGCCGAACCTCGCAACCGTTCTCAATCCGCAGGGCTTCAACACGACGACCGCCTCGCAGGCGAGGCTCGCCGCGTTCAACAACCTACGAAACCTGGACCTCGATTCCAACTATGTTGCCGCCGCCAGCCACGTTACGGATCTCGCAATGCAGGCGAACGCCGCGTTGCAGTCGAGCTAGGAGGTCACAGTTCCCTTCCCGAATACCTGTCTCTTATACACATCTGACGCTGCCGACGAGTTCCGAA
>JAUCQE010000700.1 GCA_030372865.1 Pyrinomonadaceae bacterium | reverse complement strand
CTGTCTCGTGGGCTCGGAGATGTGTATAAGAGACAGGGGTACCAGCGGTACATGGACGACCCGAAAACGGCTCCGCTTTTCATCGTTTTCCTTTACGCATTCGTAGGCTTATACGTATTCGTCGATCCACGCGCCGCACGCAAAGCACTGGAAGTTCCGGAGGTCGATATCAGGCTCCCGATCGTCGGGGCGGTCTTTCTGCCGCTGATCGGGTTTACCATCTTTGCTTTTGTTTATGACTATCGATCAGTAGCATATGGTCCGACTTCCGCAAAGGTCGTCGCTCTCCAGCCAAATGTCCCGATGTCCGGGCTGACGTATGAGAAATGGCAGGAGCTGAGGCAGAGGCATGTCAGGATGGCGGAGGCGGAGCTTGCGAAGATCAACGAACGACGAACAACGAACGACGAACCTCCGGTGACCGTCATCTTCCCCGAATCGCCGATGAACTTTATGTATGAGGACGACGCGGAGACGCAGGCGTTCATTAATGGGTTTGCGGCGAGGAGTAACGTAAGCGTTCTCTTTAATTCGGCCGAGCCGAACCATGCGGACGGGAAGTTTTATAACTCGGCCGTGCTGGTCTCGCCCGAGGGCCGCGAGGTGGCGCAGTATGATAAAATCTACCTGCTGCCGTTCGGAGAGGCAGTTCCGGCCCCTTTAGAAAGCATCGTTCCGGCCTTTGTGGGAACTTTTTCCTACGGGACGGAGTATGATCTGGTCCCGCTCGGCGGTGCGAAGGCGGGCATCATGATCTGCTTTGAATCGCATTTCGGCGAGCTTTCAAGGGAGTATGTCCGCAACGGTGCGGACGTGATCATTGAAATGACCAACGACGGCTATCTCGGGAACACGCCCGTGCTCAGACAGCACCTAGCGAACGCCGTCTTCCGTGCGGTTGAGACGAACAGGCCCGTACTGCGGGTAACGAATGTCGGGATAACCGCATATATCGACGAGAAAGGTGCGGTCTTAGACCCGGCTCCGGTGTATCGGGAAGACACACGCGTCTGGAACGTAGCAAAAAGCGACGGCTCGCAGACGTTCTATGTAAGATACGGCGACTGGTTCGCGTTTCTTTGTTCGATGGTAACGCTGGGGCTGTTGGTATTCGCGTGGCGAAAGCGGCAAGAGTGACGCCTTTAGGCGTTTCCTTCGCCTGCGGTCCGGGATGCGATTGGTAAAGAAAAGTTTTATCCACGAAAGACACGAAAAGCACGAAACAAAGACAAAAGAAAACGCCTGAAGGCGTCACTCTTACTTAATGGAAACTCGTCGTCATATTCATGAAGAGCCTTTCGGCGTTGGGGCTGAGAGTATGTTTCACGCCCTTATTACGCCGAGTGCGATCCGCGAGTGGTGGGGTGCGTCGAAGGCGATCGTGATCGCGGAAAAGGGCGGTGTCTGGATCGCCGCGTGGGGCGAGGACGAGAACGATTCGGATTACATCAGCTCATTCAAGATACTTGAATTCGAGCCGCCGCGGCGGATGCTGCTCGGCGACGGCAAATATCAATCGCGCGACGGCCAGCCGCCGTTCGAGATGAACATGACGACGGAGTTTACCGTCGAGCCGGTCAACAACGGCTGTATTCTGCGGATCGTCCAGGAC
>JAUCQE010000699.1 GCA_030372865.1 Pyrinomonadaceae bacterium | reverse complement strand
TGATAGACAGCACAGCAGCGGCGGAAAATGCCGTTTGAATCCTTTAATTTACGGCGATATCGTATGCTATAATTCAGAAATTCCGCCGGCATTGCCGGCAAACTTTGTTTTAAGGAGTATCTTGCCCGGGGCCGGGCATACCAGGCCCGCTAAATAGCACTGTTTCCGCAATGGACGACCCTGCCAGTTTATTCACGCTGCTTTTGTTTGCCGATCCATCGGCGCCGATCGAGACACCGACCTTTTTCTGGTCAACGTTCAACATCTTTCTCGTGGTCTTTCTCGTGCTCGCGAACGGATTTTTCGTCGCCAGCGAGTTCGCGCTCGTCGCAGTACGTAAATCGAAGATCGAGGCCGACGCCGCCGACGGCGACAAAGCAGCTAATCGGTTGTTGGGAATGCTCAACAACCTCAATGCCTATATTTCCGCCACACAGCTCGGCATCACGCTTTCGTCGCTCGGCCTGGGCTGGATCGGCGAACCCGCGATCGCAACTTTGCTTGACCCGGCACTTGTCTGGCTCGCAGAGGCGACCGGAGCGTCGTTCATCGCTTCCGGCGCCGTCCTGCACACGATCTCGTTCGCGATCGCGTTCTCGATGATCACGTTCCTGCACATCGTTTTCGGCGAACTTGCTCCAAAGACTGCGGCATTGGAACTCTCGGAAAAGGTCTCGTATTTCATCGCCGTACCGCTCCAGGTCTTCTACAAGGTCTTTTACTACCCGATCCGCCTGCTGGACTGGGCCGGCACGAGGACCGCAAAGATGTTCGGCCTGCAGCCGACCGGCGATCACGGCTCGAGCTATTCGGAGGACGAGATCAGAGCGTTGATCAACGCCTCGCAGGAAAAGGGCCTGCTCAATGAGGACGAACGGCGGCTGATCAACCAGGTCTTCGAGTTTTCGGAGACGACCGTGAAAGAAGCGATGGTGCCGAGGACCGAGGTCGTTGCGATCCCGGAAAGCTGTACGCTCGAGCAGATCGTGCGCGCGTTTCGCCAGCACGGTTATTCGCGTATACCCGTTTACGGCGAATCGCTTGATGACATGCGCGGCGTCATCCATAGCAAGGACATCCTTGCATACTTGATGCGGCCAAAGACCTTCCGCCTTGAACGCATCCTGCAAAAGCCGGTCTATGTCGTCGATACCGCTCGGCTTGAGGACGTGCTGAAGCAGATGCAGCAGGAAAAGTTCCACTTCGGTTTCGTCGTTGATGAGCACGGCGGCATTGAGGGCATCATCACGCTCGAAGACCTGCTCGAAGAGATCGTCGGCGAGATCTCCGACGAACACGACGAAGAGGTGAACGAGCAGATCCGCGAACAGGCCGACGGCAGTTTCATGCTCGAAGGCGGCCTTGCCGTCCGCGACCTAAACCGCCGGCTCGGCCTCAACCTGCCGGTCTCGGAAAGCTATACAACGATCGCCGGCTTCCTGATGTCCGAATCGGGCCAGATACTGAACGAAGGCGACACCGTCCCCTTCAACGGCCACGTCTTCAGGATCGAAAAGACTGCCAAACGCCGCATCCTAAAGGTCCGCATGGAAAAGACCGTCACCGCGGCCGAGCAAATGGTAAGTGTCGAGTGACGAGCCCCGACTGGTGGGCAAGCATCCCTGCTTGCCCGTGTCGGAGCCCCACTCGTCAACAAGGGCTTTGTCAGAACCGCCTGTGGTAACAGGTGGGCAGACGCGTAACGTTTAAGCGGCTTATAAGTTATTCCGAAGTGCATCTTTTCGTGAGAGCGTCATACGTCATACGCCCCGGCGAACCTAGCGTTCGCCGGGGCGTTGTTTGGGAAAAGAACGAACTCAGCTAAAAGCGGTCAAGATCCATGACCTTGGCCCATGCGTTAACGAAGTCCTTTACGAACTTCTCTTTGGCATCGTCCGCGGCATAGACCTCCGCAACT
Organism: Pyrinomonadaceae bacterium; assembly: GCA_030372865.1. GTDB lineage: Bacteria > Acidobacteriota > Blastocatellia > Pyrinomonadales > Pyrinomonadaceae > OLB17. The sequence goes on along the minus strand of JAUCQE010000699.1, from coordinate 238 downwards.
GCTCGCAGCTCGGAGTTCGAGCCGAAGATAAGATCGACCGACGATGCTTTCCACTTAAGAGCACCCGTCTTCCGGTCGCGGCCCTCATAGACGCCCTCTTCGGATGTTGACTTGGACCATTTTGTGGACATGTCGAGCAGGTTGACGAAGAAGTCGTTGCTCAAGGTTCCCGGGCGATCGGTAAATACGCCAAGGTTAGACCCTGTCTCTTATACACATCTCCGAGCCCACGAGACAG
>JAUCQE010000698.1 GCA_030372865.1 Pyrinomonadaceae bacterium | reverse complement strand
GCTCGGAGATGTGTATAAGAGACAGAGATAAGGTTTCGAGCCGCGGAAATTAAAGTGTTTCGCTAACTATGATCTGTAAAAACAATGCTAAATAACCTTCTGCTTTAGGTTGTTGAGCAGTTCTTTTGCGTCCTCAGGCTTCATCTCACTCACTTCTACTGTCCGCAGTTCATCGATGACGGCTTCATTTGACATTGCGAAAAGCGATACCTGTGATGCCGCCGATCTGCCGGCGGCTGCGGACAGACCTGATCGTTTTTCATCGGCGAAGACCGCGAGCTCATATCTCTCGAGTTTTGCGAGAACATCTTTCGCTCGGTCGATAACCTTTGGCGGCAGGCCGGCAAGCCGGGCGACTGCAATGCCGTACGACTTGGAGGCTTTTCCTTTCTCCAACCTATGCAAAAATACGACCTCACCGTCGCGTTCGGCCGCAGTGATCTGGTAATTCTGAGCCCCTGGCAGGTTCTCCGCAAGTTCGGTTAACTCATGATAGTGAGTCGCAAACAGAGTCTTCGCTGCATGTTCCGCGGAATTATGCAGGTACTCCGCTACAGACCAAGCGATCGAAAGACCATCAAATGTCGACGTCCCGCGGCCGATCTCATCAAGAAGAACAAGGCTCCTCGGCGTTGCATTGTGAAGTATCGCAGCGGTCTCCGTCATTTCGACCATAAAGGTCGATCGCCCTGACGAAAGGTCGTCCGACGCTCCGACGCGAGTCCATATGCGGTCAACGATGGGTAAGTTCGCGGCCGTTGCCGGTACGAACGAGCCGATCTGCGCGAGTATCTGGATCAGGGCGACCTGTCGCAAAATGGTCGATTTGCCGCCCATATTCGCACCGGTGATCACCAGTAAACGATCTGTTGAGTTGTTGAGATAAATGTCGTTAGGAACAAATCCGTCACGCACCACATCTTCAACTACCGGGTGGCGGCCATTCCTGATCTCGATCTCGTCGCTATCATGTAGCGACGGCCTGACATAGTTTCGCTTGCACGCGGTCTCGGCGAGAGAAGCCAACGCGTCAAGTGTTGCCAAGGCCCGGGCGGTTGATTGCAGCCGTTGGGTCTCTAGGCGGACTTTCTCCTTAACTTGCCGGAATAACTCCGTTTCAAGTTCGATTATGCGCTGTTCGGCACCGAGAACCTTTTCTTCCCACTCTTTCAGCTGTGGTGTCGTGTATCGCTCTGCGTTGGCAAGTGTCTGCCGACGCTCGTAATCATCCGGGACGCGGCCAATATTCGCCTTTGAGATCTCAATGTAATAGCCAAAGACGTTGTTGAAACGGATCTTAAGGTTTGAAATGCCGGTCCGTTCACGCTCACGGTCCTCGAATCCAGCGATCGATTGTTTAACACCTCCGGAAATGCTACGCAGCTCGTCCAATTCCGTGTTGAATCCATCGCGAATGGTTCCGCCGTCGGTCAAATTAATGGGCGGCTCGTCTGCGATCGAAGAGGAAATAAGTGAGCGTACTTCGGGCAGTTCAAAAATGTTCTCGGAGAGCACCTGTATCAAAAGGGAACTCGCATCGGACAGAGCTTCGTTAATGTGCGGCGTCTGTTCCAACGATCGGTTCAAAGCGATCAGGTCACGCGCCGTAGTCGCGCCGAGGTTAAGCTTCCCGACCAATCGCTCGATGTCGAGGACATTCTTCAGGAGAAACCTGATCTTATCCCGGAGTATCGGATCACAGAGTTCATTCACAGCCGACAGGCGGGTCTCGATCTCGCTTCGCTTTATCGAAGGACGAACAAGCCATGAACGCAATAGACGTCCGCCCATGCCGGTCACCGTCTCATTCAGCACGCCAAAAAGCGACTGTTTTGGGGCCTCACTGCGCGATTGGACTATCTCGAGATTCCGAAGCGTCACTGCGTCCAATATTAGGAATTCGCTCGATTCGAAATAGCTGATGGCGGAGACGTGTTCTGCAGCGGCCTTTTGGGTCGAGCGAACGTAGTTTAAGCATGCACCGGCCGCCGCAGTGGCAACATCGTGCCCCTCCAAGCCGTAACCTGCGACTGACCTGACAGAAAATTGGGAAAGCAAAAGCTCAATCGCCGATCGGTGCTCAAAACTCTCCGGCGGTGCCGGCGTGACTACGATGTTCCTAGCGGAGCTGCGAGTCGTCTCGGCCGCGAAGTCGAGTACTCCATCCTTCCAATTCAGGCCCAGGCGATCGCGGTACACTGATTCGTCCTTCTCCGGAAAGAGTACCTCACGCACTGAAAACCGTTCGAGTTGCTCTGAGATACTTGACCAAGCACTGGTTCCGCTAACCTCGGTTGCTGTGAAATCTCCCGTCGAAAGGTCAAGAAACGCGGCACCAACCCGATCCTCGGCGGCAAAAACGGCGGCAAGGTATACAGATTCGGTTTCGTCTATCAGTTGCTCGTCGACCGCGGTTCCCGGCGTGATCACCCGAACGACTTCACGGCGGACCAATTTTGTACCCTTGGCGGCGGGTTCCGACTGTTCGCAGATCGCGACGCGGTAACCCTTTCTAACCAGTTTTGCTATGTAATTCGCGGCTGCGTGGTGCGGAACGCCGCACATTGGGATCGGATTGGCGGAATCCTTTTGGCGAGCGGTCAATGTAATTTGTAGCTCGCGTGAGCCAATGATCGCATCCTCGTTAAACATTTCGTAAAAATCACCGAGACGAAAGAACAGTATCGTTCCGGGATACTGTTTCTTAATATCGAGGTACTGCCGCAGCATTGGTGTCGCATTATCCATACGAAAAAGGAGAAGGGCCGAAGGGAAGTTTAACGAAATTGACGGCGCATTTAAAATATGCGGTTTTCAAAGGAAAATCGTTCTGCTAAACTGTGAATTTGTAACAAATGCAGTTTCGCTGAAGGTGCCCGCATTCGCGAACAACGTTTGCTGACTTACAAAAATCCAATCGCACGTAATTTAAGACTTTTCTGCGCTTGGAGCGAATTAGATGAAATCATACCTTCTTTCTGCACTGATGTTTTCAGTCTTTCTCGGTGGTGCTGCGCTCGGTCAGAGTACGGCCGTCCCGGTCGACCCGTTCGCGTCCGAGCGAGAAAACGAGCGGTATCGGATCGGATTTCAGGACACTCTGGAGGTCCAAATATTCCGCCATCCTGATCTAAATCAGCGGGTCAGTGTGAACGCCAACGGCACGATAAACTTGTTTCGTATACCGGAGCCCATTATCGCGGTTTGTAAGACCGAGAATGAACTGGCGAAAGACATTGCAGCGGCCTACGAGAAAGACTACCTTCGAAATCCCGAGGTAAAGGTCCTGGCTGTCGAACAGCGGTCACAGGCGTACGCTGTCATCGGAGCCGTGGAAAAGCCCGGGCAATATTTTATCAGTAGGCCGATCCGTCTGCTCGAACTGCTGGCGCAAGCCGGCGGGCATACGGACAAAGCGGGCTCCAGACTTGTGGTTGCGCGAACAGGCAGCAATTCGAACTGCAAGTTGAACGAAACTCAGGCGGGCAACAGCGATTTCACTGTTATGGACTTCAAACTGAAGGAAGTTCTTGAAGCCAAACAGAATTTCATGATGCGGCCGGGCGACATTGTGTCTGTTCTCGATGCCGATGTTGTTTATGTTTACGGCAATGTCGAAAAACAAGGTCAGGTCGAGATGAAGGAGCCGATGACATTAACACAGGCGATCGCCTCCGCCGAAGGTCTTAAGGCGGCAACGAGAAAAGACGACATCCGAGTTATTCGCCAGAAGCCGGGCAGTCTCGAACGCGAAGAGTTCGTATATGACCTCAACGCGATCGCGAAACGCGAGATAACCGATCCCTATCTCGAACCGAATGACATAGTCGCTGTCGGAAAAGACGCCACAAAGAGCATTCTTAACAGCCTCGGCCGCTCGCTGACGAACGGCATCCCATCACTTTTTTACCGAGTTCCGTAAACTGGCTCCAACATGAAAGAAAGTCGAGAAATCGTGCAGAAGCACATCGATCCGGTCGTAGATCTGGAACGGCCGTTTGAGCCGCAGATCGTTCCCGGGACCGGACGGTACCCCGCATACCGTGAGACCTATGCCCAGGAAGGGCTGAACCTTCTGGACTATTGGCGTGCGATCCGAAAACGGCTATGGCTGGTCGCCGGTATTGCGGTGTTGGTTACGACGCTGACCGCGATCTACATGGCCCGGAAGCCAAACGTCTACCAGGCACGTGCAGTGATACAGGTCGACTTGGAGCAGTCGAATGAGGACGTTGTTATCGGGGACCGCCAAAGGACAGTCGCGAATCCTGACCCTTCGTACTTTAATACGCAGCTGCAGCTGCTTAGCAGTGATTCATTGATCCGACGAGTCGTTAAAGAGCACAATCTCGACGCGAACAAGGACTTTCAAGCTGCAAAGAATGCAGGCTCAGTTTCTTCACTCCGGTCGATGCTGCGAACGGTCGGACTTGCGAGCGAGCCTAAGGACGAAGCGAGATCCGCGGAGGAATTCACTCAATCTCTGAGTTCCGAACTTGTTTCGGCCGACGAGATCGCGGAGGCGATCCGATTGGCTCCGTACGTCGAGATCATCAAGAAGAATCTTACCGTCGAGCCTGTCCGCGAATCTCGAGCGACTGTGAAAGACACACGGCTTATCGAGGTGAGTTACCGCGGGCCGAATCCTGAGCTGGCGGCGTTTGTGGTTAATGCCCTTGGCGAATCTTTCGCGGTCTCCAATCAGGAAAATCGTTCGGGGACGAGCCGGAAGACGAGCGATTTCCTTTCAAAGCGAATTGCAGACCTGCAGGCCGACGTACGAAGTGACGAGATAAAGCTGGTTGAACTCGAGCGGAGCGAGGGAATCCTGAAGACTCCCGGTGATCAAACCATTGTTCTCGAGCGGTTAGCCGGGCTTAACAAAGACCTTCTTACGGCTGAGAATGAACGCAAGACCGCAGAGGCTGAATTTCTTTCGGTCAAGGAATCTCCAGAACGTATTAGAGCGCTAGCAGAAGCCGAAAGCGCCCGATTCATAACGGAGCGTGAAAATTTCCTGATCAACTTCAGAAATGAAACGCAAAAGACGATCGCAGGATTGAATGCGAATCGTGCACGGATGCTTCAAGAGTTCAAGGAGACGGCACCTGAGATCAAAGCTGTCTCTTATACACATCTGACGC
>JAUCQE010000697.1 GCA_030372865.1 Pyrinomonadaceae bacterium | reverse complement strand
GTGTATAAGAGACAGGCCCTGACGCAGGTAAAAATTGCCCAACTGCCATCGCGGAAACGTGTATTCCGGTGCCAGTTCGACCGCATGTTTAAGAGCATTCTCGGCTTCAGCCGGCCGTTCCGCCTGTTCGTAGCCTCGCCCGAGCTCTATCCACCAGCGGAAATCCTGCGGTGAGACGCGAACCATCTCTTCCATGTAAGTGACGGATCTTTCAATGCTCTCGGCGCTGAAGATCTCGCGTTCTTTCATCGCGAGCAGCCAGTGCGGCAGCGGATCGCCGGGTGCCATCGACACCGCAGCCGAGGCAATTTCACTGGCCCCGGATTGATTGATCGAGGTAAGTTCGCCGAGCATGTTCCCTATCTGCCAGCGTATCGAGAACCACGCAAAAATAAGCGAGCCGGCGGTAACGGCGGCCAGTATAGCGATGCCGGTGGCGGAACGAGAACTGATTTTCTTTGTTTCGGTGCTCAAGATGATCAGGAACGGAAATCGAAAAATTTACGGATCATTTCGACGACATATTCTTGCTGCTCAGGTTTCAATTCCGGGAAGATCGGCAACGCGAGCGTCTCGCGGGCGGCCCGTTCCGATTCCGGGAGGTCGCCAGTCTCATATCCGAGATAAGCAAAACACTCCTGCAAGTGGAGCGGTACCGGATAATAAATGTCGGTGCCGACGCCGGATTCCGTGAGGAACGCTCGCAACGCATCGCGATGCTCGGGCACACGGATGACGAACTGGTTATAAATGTGGCGGCAATTCTCGCGTTCGAACGGCAGGCCTATTTGTTCGGCTAGCCCGGCGTCATGAAATAGCGTTCGATATCGGTCGGCGTTTGCCTTTCTTGCATCAGACCACGCGTCGAGGTGAGGAAGCTTAACTCTCAGGATCGCCCCCTGGAAGCCGTCCAATCGTGAATTCAACCCGACCCACTTGTGGTAATAGCGTTCTTTCGAACCATGAACGCGAAGAGCCATAAGCTTTTCGGCGACCGCATCATCGCCCGTCGTCATGAAACCGCCGTCGCCCATTCCGCCGAGGTTCTTCGACGGATAGAACGAGAAGCAGCCGACGTCGCTCATCGCCCCGGCACGGACACCATTCTCTTCGGCACCGATCGCCTGTGCCGCGTCCTCGACGACCGCGATCCCGCGGCGTTTGGCGATCTCGTTTATGGCCGCCATGTCGGCACACTGCCCATACAGATGGACCGGCTGAATAGCTCTTGTCTTTTCGGTGATCTTGGCTTCAAGCTGCGATGCGTCGAGGTTGTAGGTTTGCGGGTCGATATCGACGAAGACCGGCGTTGCGCCAAGCCTGGTGATAGCGCTGACCGTCGCAAAAAAGCTGTATGGCGTGGTTATCACCTCGTCACCGGGCCCAATGTCGAACGCCATCATCGCGAGCAGCAAGGCGTCGCTTCCGGAGGCACAGCCTATCGCGAATTTTGTACCGCAATAGCCCGCAAGTTCGCATTCAAGTTCGGCAACCTCGCCGCCGAGAATAAAGGCATTAGTGTCGAGGACCCTGCCCAAAGCGGCCTCGATCTCGGGCCGTAGGGAGGCATTTTGTTCTTTGAGATCTAAGAGAGGAACGTTCATTCGAGAAATTGCGAACCGCCCAACATCGCATACGTCCAGCGACGAAGCCTGAAGATGCTGGATCACGGTCTCAGGCAATGATACCGAAACCGCGTCTGATTTGCATTTTCGTGCCCGCTTTTTTAGCCTAAGCTCAATGATCGCAGACAAAAACGAACGGACGGCCGAGATCATCAAGCGGCTCAAGAAGGAATACCCAGACGCCCATTGCGCACTCGAACATTCGAACGCGTTCGAACTGCTGATCGCGACCATCCTTTCTGCTCAGTGCACCGATGAACGGGTCAATATCGTGACCGCTTCCCTCTTTCGAAAATATCGCCGGCCGGAAGATTACGTTCGCGTTGAGCAGGCGGAACTTGAAAAGGACATTCACTCTACCGGTTTTTTCAGGAATAAAGCGAAGAACATTCAGGCGGCCTGCCGGAAGCTCATCGACGAATTCGGCGGCGAGATCCCGCGGACGATGGACGAAATTCTTACGCTAAACGGCGTCGCTCGTAAAACAGGAAACGTCGTTTTGGGGAACGCGTTCGGCATAGCTTCAGGCGTTGTCGTCGACACGCATGTTTCCCGCCTCTCGCAGCGGCTTGGGCTGACCGAGCAGAAAACGGCCGAAAAGATCGAAATGGAACTGCAGGAACTCGTCCCAAAGAAACACTGGGTAATGTTTTCGCACTGGCTCATCTTCCATGGCCGGCAGGTTTGCAGCGCAAGAAAGCCTAAATGCGGCGAGTGCGTGCTCGCCGACATTTGTCCTTCGCGTCATTTGTTCGATCAGGATTTGATACCGGTGTGAATGGCTGCAATGCCGCCGGTCAGGTTTGAGTACTCGACCTTTGCAAAGCCGGTCTCCTCGAACAACTTCGCAAGGTTTTTCTGATTCGGGAATTTTGACACCGAATCCGGCAAGTATTCGTACGCACCGCGTTCGCCGCTGACCAGCCCGCCGATGCGAGGAAGGATATTCGCGAAGTAAAAGTTAAAAAGGCCTCGGAAACCTGGCACGACCGGCGACGAGAATTCCAAAACAACCAATCGTCCGCCCGGCTTCAAAACGCGGTGGAGTTCTTTCAGGCCATCGCGAAAATTGGAAAGGTTCCGCAGGCCGAAAGCGATCGTCGCCGCATCGAAACTGTTGTCAGCGAAAGAAAGGTTCATCGCGTCGCCTTCAATAAAAGGGATCGCAGCGGCCTTCTCCTGGGCAACGGAAAGCATCGGCCTGCAAAAATCCGTTCCGATAACTCTCGCCGTTGCATCCCGCTGAAGTTCGATCGAAAGGTCGCCGGTGCCGCATGCGACATCGAGCACGACCGCATCCGGCTTAGCGAGTTCTTGGTCGAGCAACCGGCGCACCTTGCGCCGCCACCGCTTATCGATGTTCATCGAAAGCAGATGGTTGAGCAGGTCGTAACGCCCGGCGATGCCTGAAAACATCGCCCGGACGGCTTTTGCGTGTTCTAGTTCGTTTGCGGTTCTTTCGGACACTATTTCTTTTCTGCGGCGGCGGGCTTCACGGCTAATACCGTGGCAACAGGTGCGGTCTTTATCTTTTCTGCAACTCGCTGAACATCGGCAAGTGTTACATTCGCAAATGCCGTCTGATCAGATTTGATCGACGCGATCCTATACGTATCAAGATCGAGCCACTGCGTTACGACGTCCGAGGCGCTATGGGCCGATCGGACGGCCGATTTTGCCGTCGAGAATTCCGCATCCGAGATCTTTTCGTTCAGTACCTGCATTAGCATCTCACCGGCTTCGAACTTCCCGCCTTCTACCGGTGCCGAGTCCGATCGAATGTTTTTGATAGCGAAAACAAGCGTTCCCGGCAGTAGGTTCGCTTGGTGCGTGACAAATACCGAATCACGCTTATCTGCAGGAGCTTTTGCTCTTAGGCGGTCCTGATAGATCTTAGCGAGTATCATTCCCGCAGGAAGATCGGCATCTGAGCGAGCAAAGCCGCGGACCGCAAACCGGATCTCCGACCGGCCTTCCTCCGGCGACGGGATCATCTTTAACGCCGGCGCCGGAGCATCGGGTTGACGAAATGTAGCCGGCACCTTTCTGTCGAGTTTATTCCAAACACCGAAATACCGACGCATTGCCCGCACCGCAGTCGTTTGGTCGAAATTACCGCGCATCGCCAGCGTGGCGTTATCCGCACCAAAGAACCGATCGTAGGCGAGCTTTATGTCCGCGAAATCGATATTCGACAGCGAACCCGGGGTTCCGCTTTCGTACCGGCCGTACGGGAATGTGCCGAAGAGTCGTTCCGCAACGGCCCTGTCTGCGAGGAAGGCGGCATCTTTCATCGATGCTGCAACCTCCTTGCTAACCGCGTCTCTCACCGGATCGAGCGTTTCCTTGTCGATCGAAGGATTCGAAACAGCCGTCGAAAGCGTCTCGAGAAGTGCAAGCATCTGGTCGGGCCGTGACGAGGCCTTTATTTGTATGTAGTCGAAGTTGCTCGTGATCTCGAGGTCGCCGCCGAGGTCTTCCCTGAAAAAGCTGCGTGCCGCCTCGTTCGGGAAGATGATCTCCGAAAGAAGCGTCATTACGCCTTCTTTGCCCTGCGGATCGAACGCCGAACCGGAGTGGACGCGCAATGTTACTTCGACCCGATTTGCGGCCGGGTCGGGAAACATCAGCACTTTAAGGCCGTTAAGCAGTTTCTCCTGTCGCGGCGTCTGGCCTAACGCCCCAGCCGAGGCCACCGCGAGCAACACCGCCGCGAACGCAAACTTCTTCATTAAATACCTTGTTGACATCGTACGTATTAAGGGAAAAGGAGATGTTATCTCTTTTAGTTGCAAAATTCCATCGAAGTGTTGTCGGCCGCGGCCAACCGTCGTTGCCGTACGACTCCAAAAAATGCATCGTTTCGGGCATCGCCCCGTAGCCGATTTGCATCTACAACAGTTGAACAAGCGGGTAGCAAAAACGTATCGATCTGCTTGGGTACTGAATAGGGCTTAACTTCAAGAGACCATACAAGTTATACTAAGTATTTAGAGATCGCGCACCTCACAAAGGCAACGATCCGGAGAGGCCGAAGAAATGGGAAAGATCGTAAAATATTGCAGTTCGTGTGACGAAGGTTTTGCCGAAAGGTTCACATTTTGTCCAGATTGCGGAGCTTCGCTGCAGGCCTATGAGATGAATCCGGTCGCCGCGGCCGAACCGGTCGAGGTACCGACACCGGAGATACTCGCCGTGCCTTCTGCCGTCGAGCCGGAACCGATCGTAATTTACGACGAACCGGTTGATCCCGTAGTGATCGAGGCTTCTGAGCCGGAGTACGTGGCCGCAGAGGAACTCGCCGCCGAAGAAGCCGAAGTCGAAGAGGAAGTTTACGAGACAGTCCCGTCTTACTCGGCTGCGTATTACCGCACGCCCGAGGTGGACGCCGATGCGCCGAGAACTACTGCCCAGACCTATTCCCGCGAAGACGACGGTTTTTACGTCACCGTAATTCAGGAAAAGAACGGCACGCAGCGGAACGCGTTGCTGCTCGGTGCTACCGCGTTGATGCTTTCGGTCGTCACGATCGCCTGGGTCGTTTCGCTGTTTCAGAAAGAACTTGGTGTCGGCTCGATCGGCAACGAGACGTCGCTGGCGATGCTGCTCGATGACGTGCCGATGGTCGTTGAGGACGAACAGCCCAAGCCGCAAAACGACGATGACGACAGCGGTGGCGGCGGTGGCGGCGGCCGTGACGAGGAGGACCCTGTTTCGCAAGGCGACCTTGCCGCACAGGCACCCAAACCGACGCGTCCGCCTGATGCGAAGGTTTTTCGCAGCGACAACTTCGAACTAAAGACCCCGCCGCCGCAAACTCAGGGACCGCCGCGTCCGGCTGAGAATCGATACGGCAAGTGGGGTGATCCCAACGCTGCTCCCGGTCCGCTTTCGAACGGGCCCGGAACTGGCGGTGGTATGGGCTCAGGAACGGGCACCGGCCAGGGCAGCGGCACCGGAACCGGGGCAGGCAGCGGTTCGGGCTCAGGTTTTGGCGGCGGTGTCGGTAACGGAGTCGGTGACGGGACCGGTGGAGGCGTAGCACCGCCCCCACCGAAAGGCGTGACGGAAAATTACCGTATCCTTTCGACTCCGAAGGCGACCTACACCGACGAAGCACGTCAGAAGAATATCCAGGGTGCTGTCCGCCTGAAGATCACGCTTCTCGCAAGCGGCCAGGTTGGCCCGATCACTCCAGTCACGCGGCTTCCCTACGGTTTGACCGAGCAGGCGATCGCTGCGGCACGACGTATCCAGTTCGTCCCAAAGAAGGTGAACGGAATTCCGCAGTCGATCACGATCACTCGTGAGTACACTTTCACGATCTACTAAAGAATAGTAGAGGCTGTCTCTTATACACATCTCCGAGCCCACGAGACAGCGCTGTGTATCTCGTATTC
>JAUCQE010000696.1 GCA_030372865.1 Pyrinomonadaceae bacterium | reverse complement strand
AGGTCGTTCCAACAGGCTGGGATCTTACCTCGATCGTCTGCAATGACGGAACGAGCACCACGCCTAGCACCGGGGATATCGGAACCTCAACGGCCACGTTCAACGTGGAACCTGGCGAGACCGTTCGATGCGTCTTCACTAATACACAGAGAGGCCACATCATCGTCGATAAGGTGACCGTGCCGAGTGGTGATCCGCAAAGCTTTGGCTTTACGACCACCGGCAGCGGTTACAACCCGTTCAGCCTGACCGACGCGGCAGCGGCAAACGATCAGGAAGTTCTTCCGGGTTCCTACACCGTCGCTGAAACTCCCGTTGCGGGCTGGACTCTGACGAGTGCCGTCTGCGACAACGGCGAGGCACCGAACAGCATCGACGTCGGACCCGGCGAGACCATCACCTGCGTGTTCACCAATACCAAACAAGGTAAGGTACTCGTGGACAAGGTCACCGTACCGTCAGGCGACCCGCAAAGCTTTGACTTCACATCGAGCTTTGGCCCATTCGCGCTGACTGACCAGTCGGCATTGTTCGACAGCGGTTCGATCGCTCCCGGTACTTATTCAGTAGCCGAGACCGGCGAGACCGGCTGGGACCTGACGAGCGCTACGTGCTCCGACGGCAGCCCCGTTAATGCCATCGCGGTTGCCGCGGGTGAAACGGTCACTTGTACATTCACTAACACGAAACGCGGTTCGATCACCATCGTCAAAGACGCTGTCCCGAATGACGCTCAGGACTTCTCGTTCACCGCAACGGAAGACACAGATACGACCATTCCGGACTTCTCGCTTGATGACGATGTAGACCCGACGCTTCCGGCGTCGCGAACGTTCAACGACCTGAAACCGGGCAACTACTCGGTGACGGAAGACGGCGAAACCGGCTGGACCCTGACGGGCATCGTTTGCGGAGCGGGCGGAACACCGTCCGGTTCGACGGCGAACATCGTCCTTCCCGCTGGCGGTTCGGTGACCTGTACGTTCACCAACAGAAAGCCTGATGCGCAGATCGACCTTTCTCCGCTGACGGCGACAAACGAGGTTGGCGACGCACACGTCATTACCGCGACCGTTCAGCAGGATGACATGATCCCGGCCGGTGCACCGGGCGACGGAGCCAACGGCTTCGGTCCGGCCCCTGACGGTACGCTAGTCACCTTCAGCTTGCTGAACAACACTGCAGGTGCGGCATTCGTCGGAGGAGTAAATACCTGTACGACGACCGCCGGCACATGCTCGGTCAGCATAAACACGAACACGGCCGGCGGCGTGGACATTCATGCCACGACCACCTTTAGTGTTCTTGGCGTAAGCCTGACGAGAGCCACCGGAACCGGCGGGCTCAACAGTGCCGATGCGCACAAGACCTATGTTGACGGGCAGATCGACGTCACTCCGTTGACCGCCACCAACCGTGTCAACGAACCGCACGTGATAACCGCGACCGTTCTTCAGGATGACGGATACCCGGCCGGCGCACCCGGCGACGGCGTTACCGGATTCGGGCCCGTGCCGAACGGAACGCTCGTGACCTTCAGCCTGTTGAACAACACGGCGGGAGCGGCATTTGTCGGAGGTGTCAACACCTGCGTGACAGCGGCCGGTTCATGTTCCGTGAGTATCAACACGTCAACGGCGGGCGGCGTGGATATCCGCGCGACCTCGACCTTCAGCGTGGGCGGAGTCAGTCTGACACGCACGACGGGATCCGGCGGTTTGAACGGTGCTGACGCAAATAAGATCTACGTTGACGCGCAGATCGACGTCACACCGCTCGAGGATACAAACCCGGTCAACGAGCCGCACACCTTCACGGCAACCGTCCTTCAGGATGACGGCAGGCCCGCAGGTGCTCCCGGCGACGCAGTTACCGGCTTCGGCCCGGCACCGGACGGTACACTGGTTACCTTCGCCTTCGTACAGAACACGATCGGCGCCGTATTCGTCGGCGGCGATAATGACTGCACGACCGTGAACGGTTCCTGTTCGGTCCAGATCAACTCGAGTGCTCCGGGAGTCTTGATCGTCAGTGCGACCACGACGTTCAACGTCGGCGGACTCAGCTTGACGAGAACGACCGGTACGGGCGGATTGAACAGTCCGCACGCACAAAAGACCTACGTCGCAGGCGTGATCATTGTTGACAAGGTCACGATCCCCGGCGGAGATCCGGAGTTGTTCGATTTCACGACCAATTACGGCAACCCATTCTCGCTCGCCGACCAGACGGCTCCGAACAACTCGGGCAACCTTGCTCCGGGAACATATTCGGTGTCCGAGGCCGCCGAGGCCGGATGGGATCTTACAAGTGCGACCTGCAGCGACGGCAGCCCCGTCAACGCGATCGTCCTTGCCGCAGGCGAGACCATCACCTGCACATTCACCAACACCAAGCGCGGCAAGATACTTGTCGACAAGGTGACCAACCCGGCGGGAAGCACACAATTGTTCGAGTTCGACCCGAGCTACAGTGCGACCAACTTCTTCCTCGATGACGATGATCCGGTCAACGACAGCGGAACGCTGCAGCCCGGTTCGTACTCGGTGGCAGAGGTCAACATCCCGACAGGCTGGGTCAACACCGGCGCTATCTGCGACGACGGCAGTCCGGTAGGCGCAATTTCGCTCCAAGCCGGTGAGACCGTGACCTGTACCTTTACCAACCAGCTGTTGCCTCAGCTTCGGTTGATCAAGGACATCGTCCCGAACACCGACACGGGTAAGTTCGATCTCCGCGACGGCGGTACCGTTAAGGTCGATGAAGGCGGCGATAATGCCGATTCCGGATTCTTCTTTACCGGCATCGGCTCGCACACGGTTGACGAGCTTGCCGGTTCGACCAGCCCGACGACTCTCAGCGACTACGTTTCCAAGGTCGTCTGCGATTCCGGCAAGGGCTCGGCAGATCCGGGCACAAGCCACACGTTCAGCCTCGCATACACCGAGGTCGTAACGTGTACCTTCACCAATACAAGGAAGGCAAGCGTCCAGGTGATAAAGACGTTCCAGGGCGGCCCGATCACGGGACCGGAGACATTCACGTTCACACTGAGAACTGGTGCGTCCGCGACCGAGACCGGAACCATAGTTGAAACGCAGACAGCGAATTCCATTAACGGCGGAACGCTGAACTTCTCGACCAAGCTGATCCCCGGCCAGTCTTATCAGATGTGCGAGGTTCTCACGGTTGGATGGAGTTCGTCGATCAGTTCGCTGCCGGGTGCCTTCGTCATACAGACGGAGCCCGACGGCGACAACTCGACGTATTGCGTCGCGTTCACGCCGACTGCAGGCGAGAATGTTGTCTTTAATATAGACAACCTGCCTCCTCCGGGCGGCGACGCAAGGACGATCGGATACTGGAAGAACTGGTCTTCGTGTACGCGCGGAAACCAGGCTCCGGTTCTCGATTACATCCTGTGGTCTTTCTCACTTGGACATACGGTAGAAGTAAGCTTACCGCTGCCCGATTTCCCGGATGGCCCGTATGACCCGGGTGCGGTCCTCGGCACTTACCATGTGACGACCTGTGACGCCGCGTTCAACATTCTGAGCAAGAGGCTGGCCAACGGCACTGCTAAGAATGGAAGATCGTTGGCGAGCAATGCGGCCGTCAACATGGCAGCCCAGTTGCTGGCTGCGAAACTGAACATCCAGGCAGGTGCGGATCCGTCCTGCATCCAGCCTGCGATCACGCTTGCTGACCAGTACCTGACGGCTGTCGGATACAACGGCACCACCATACCGAGCTTCCCGAAGCCGACCGGCGACGCGATGAACTTCCTCGCCGGACTTCTGGATGATTACAACAACAACACCCTATCGTGTCCGCTCCCGCCGCTTCCGCCGACACCGTAGGCATCAGGCCCGCCCAATGAGAAAGAGCCCGACTCCTACCGGGCTTTTTCTCTTCACCAGAGTTAGTGACCTTGCGACCGACGCTTCGCAAACCCAGATCCGGCCCTTCCAGAGATGGAAAAAAGTTTGTACTTATTTTCACATTCCGCTTGACATTCGGGAAATTTAGGACTAGCTTACGCGCAATGAACCAGTCAACGCGGCGGGACGGCCCTTCCGCAAAGGTACCCGCAGCCTGGTCGCCGAAGCCGCGTGAGCTCAATGATCTTTGACAATCTTGAGCCTGAGACCGCAAGGGCGCGTTACGCTCGTTCATATGCCCCCTAACGCGCTCCACCCCAATCTTAGTTGAGCAGCTTGTTCCCTGCTGCTGCTCCTGAAATTCCAACACCTTAAAATTCCGTGGTCCCCATCGCATTTTCGCCATTCCCCCATGGCCGGAAAGTTCCGACCGCGATGGCCACGTTGACTTAGTAACCGGCCCGGCAATCCGGCATTGCGGATCCTGTGGTTCTTGGATCCGTTCTCTTTCCAAGAGTGAGGAGTCTGTTATGAAGCATCCAAGTTATACTCCCAGGCTCAAGAGAATTGCCCTAGTTTCCGCCCTGACCATTACGGCGGCCGGCATCGTTGTCGGCGCTCTTCCGGCCACTCTACGTGAAACTTTCGCAGCACCAATAGTCAATATCCTTTTTTCCGATCCAACTCCTGCATCGGAACCGGTCGCACAGGTCCAGAACCTCGTGCCGATCGTAAGTACTGATAAGACCGGCTATCTCGCCGGCGAAGACATCGTGATCACTGCCGCGGGCTTTCTGCCCAGCGAAGCTGTCACGATCAACCTTTCGAGATCGAACGGTGAGCCGGTCCAGACCCGGAACGTCATCGCAGACGAAGCGGGACAGGCGATCGTAACATGGTCTATCGACCCCAACGACCGCGGCTTAAATGATTTCACCGTAATGGCAGAAGGCCCTTCCGGCCCGACCCAGACGGAATTCAGCCGCATCGCGGTGATCCACCCAAACAAATTCAAGTTCGAACCCGGCGAAACCGTTTTCGTGCGCGGCGCGGGATTCCGGCCCGAAGAAGACGTTTTGCTTGAGATAACCCGCGTCAATCTCGATGGCACCAATACCCCTAAGGAACCGTTCTATCTGCGGGCCGACGAGACCGGCGGCATATCAGCAGAATGGGCGGTCGACCCCGAGGATGCTGACGGCGCGATCTACCGAATGGTCGCCCGCGGCCTTACATCCTCGATAGTGGACGCTTCCGTACTAGGAACGGGCTCGACATTTCTCGAAAGCCCGATGGCGCTGAATCTGATATCCGAACCCATCACCGACGACGGCGGCCCGGACGACTATTCCGGTCAAAAGGACCTGACCCAGTTACAGGAAGATGACGGCCCGGACTATTTCGCGATCGCGTGGAACTGGGACGACACAGCCTGGACCGGCGGCAACACCGGCGACGCCTGTGCCCTTATCGACACCGACGCCGATGGCAACGCGAACTATGCGTTCTGCGTTACTGTCCACGGCAAGCCCGCCCATTTGATCGACGACACCTTCTACTCCTGCGGCGACGCCCGAGCGGACAGGTGTTCGCAGCAAACCGTTCCGGTAACCCACTCCGCGACATCAGGTGTCAGCCTCGAAGAGGCGGACCCGTTCTCAAGTGATCCGGAGCACACGACAGGAAACCACTGCAAGGACTTTGCAGATGGGACATTTCCCTATGACTGCCGTAGCTGGGATACAGTGGCAAGCGTTTCGATCCCGAGAACCGATCTCGGCGGAGCGACCGACCCGCATGTGGTAAATGTCTGCTCGTATCCGTCACAGGAACCGAATTCAGATCCTTCCGACTGCGTGTTCAATCCGCAGAACGGATTTCTGGTTATCACCAAGGTCGCCGACCCTGACGACGGAACCGCGTTCGTCTTTACACCTTCGCGTCCGTCGCAGACGGGAGCCACCAGTTGGACCATCAACGGATCAGGCTCAACTCCCGTGATCTCATATTCATCGACATCAACGGTGGATCTGTCCGAAACGGTTCCCACGGGTTGGAGTCTTGATTCCGCATCCTGCTCGATCAACACCGCAACTCCGACATCGACCGGCACTTTTTCCGGAACCTCGATCACGGGCATTTCGATCCAGCCCGGCCTGACGACGACGTGCGTCTTTAACGACTCGCTGCAGACCGGTACACTGATCGTTGAAAAGGTAGTTATCAACGACAACGGCGGAACCGCGACCGCGGATGATTTCTCATTCCAGGTCGACGGCGGAACCGCAGTTCCCTTTGAAGCCGACGGTTCGAACTCGATCACCGTCGAGGCCGGCACGTACAACGTGACCGAGCCCGCATTCACGGGCTATTCCACCACCTATAACAACTGCACGAACGTCGTCGTTCCCGCAGGCGGCACCGCCACCTGCACCATCACGAACGACGACCAAGCCGCGACATTAATAGTGAAAAAGATCGTCGTAAACGACAACGGCGGAAATGCCGTTGCCAGTGATTTCACGTTCCAGGTGAATGGCGGCACGGCGGTCCCGTTCGAGGCCGACGGCCAGAACGACCTGACGGTATCGGCCGGAACATATTCCGTCGTCGAACCGGCAGTTGCGGGCTACTCCACCTCTTACGACAACTGCACTAGCCTCGAAATTCCCAACGGCGGTACCGCGACGTGTACGATCACGAATAACGACGTCGCCCCGACGCTGACGCTGATCAAGAGCGTAGTCAACGACAACGGCGGAAACGCCCAGCCGAACGACTTCCTATTGACGATCGGCGGAACAGCGGCGACCAGCGGTGTTGCATATCCGCTGGATGCGAACACAGCATATGCGATCAACGAGACACAGCTTTCGGGCTATTCGTTCGTCAATATTACCGGCGATCCGAAATGCCCGGCAGTGCTCGGCGGTACGGTCACGCTCGACGAGGCCGAGAACGTAACCTGCACGATCACCAATAACGACATCGCTCCGCAGCTGACCATCATCAAGCACGTTATCAACGACAACGGCGGAACGGCCTCGGCGGCAGACTTTACGTTGGATTCCGGAGGCGTGAACGATACCCCGGATGACTTTGAAGGCTCAGAGACCGGCACGGTCGTAACGCTTGATGCAGGAGCATACGGCGTCAACGAAGTCGGGCCCGCGGGCTATGCGGCTTCGTTCTCAGCGGACTGCAGCGGCACGATCGCCGTCGGCCAGTCTAAGACCTGTACCGTCACTAACAACGATATCGCTCCGACGCTGACCGTCATCAAGTACATTTACCCGTCGAGTGACACCGGTAAATTCAACCTACAGATCGACGGTGTTACGTATGCGACCGACGTCGGCCACACCGGCACGACGGGTGCGGTCGCAGTAAACGCCGGCACGCACACGGTTTCCGAGACCGCAGGAACGGGCACAGACCTTTCGAACTACATACCGGTCATCGGAGGAGCTTGTGCGTCGAACGGCGATGTCTCGCTCGCACTTGCAGAGAGCAAGGTCTGCACGATAATCAATACCCGGAGAGCCAGCCTGACGATAGTCAAGTCCACCGAAGGCGGCGATGGCACGTTTGATTTCACGAGCGTTAAGCTCGGAAACTTCAGCCTCACCACGTCCGCCAATACCGCTTCTACGACTTTCCCGAACCTGGAACCCGGTTTCTTTGCCGTGTCGGAAGTGCCCGAAGACGGTTGGGATGCCTTGTCGGCAGTATGTTCTGACGGAAGCGCTGTCTCGAACATCGGCCTCTCGCCGGGTGAGTCTGTAACCTGTACGTTCACCAACCGCCAGCGCGGCCGCGTGAATGTGCTGAAGACGGTGAACGGTTCGCCCGATCCGGATCTCGATGTTGAGTTCCAACTTCTTGAAGGCACAACGATGATCGAGGCTCTCCCGACGCTCGAAGATGCGGACGGCATGCTTAACTTCACGACCGACCTCGTGCCGGGAACGACCTACACTATGTGCGAGATCAGAATTCCGGCAGGCTTCGGATTCACCTGGACTTACAACAGCGACCCGGTCACGCCTTACAATCCGGATGATCCGGTTGACAACAGGAACCGCTGCTACGATTTCAGCGTAACAGCCGGCCAGACGGCGGAGTTTGCTGTTAACAACACGCAGCCGCTTCTGGTCTCAAAGTCCGCCGCGACGACGTACACACGGACACATCTGTGGGATATCAACAAGGCTGCCACACCCGCCGTTTGGAATATGTTCACCGGCGACAACGGCACGACCATGTATGATGTCAGCGTCCAAAAGACAGGCTTTAACGACAGTAATTGGGCAGTCACAGGCACGATCACTATCCTGAACCCGTCCAAGGTCGCTGCGACGATCGAGAGCGTGACAGACGTAGTCTCGGATGCCGGAGCGGCAAACGTAGATTGCGGAGTTACGTTCCCGTACACACTCGCCGCAGAAAACTCGTTGTCGTGCAGCTATCAGGCGAACCTGCCTGACGCCGCGAGCCGCACGAACACCGCTACGGTGGTGACCAGCGGCCCGGTTCCCGGCGGCAGCGGCAACGCGGCCGTCGCCTTCGGTGATCCGACGAACGTCGTCAATGATTCGATAAACGTCACCGACACTAACGGTGGATCGTGGAATTTCAGCGACACCACTGTTGTCAGCTACACGAGGACGTTCGCGTGCAGTACCGACGATGGCACCCACAACAACACCGCGATGATCACCGAGACCGGCCAGTCCGCCAGTGCCTCGGTCGAGGTCAATTGCTATGACCTCTCCGTAAGCAAGACGGCACAGACCTCGCTCACAAGGACGTTCGATTGGACGATCGACAAGTCGGTTGACGACAATTCGTTCGACCTGTTCAAGGGCGAATCTGCTACGGCGAACTACACGGTAAGGGTCGATAAGACCTCTACCGATTCTGACTGGGCAGTTGCCGGGACGATAACTATCAGCAACCCGGCGCCAGTCGCCGCGTCACTTACGAATGTTATCGACGTTGTGTCGCCCGGCATATCGGCGGCTGTCGACTGCAGTGGATCCGCAAGAGGGCTTGGCGTAGGTTACGCCGTGCCCGCCGGCAGCAATCTGGTCTGTACCTATCAGGCAGTCTTGGAAGACGCTGCCGATCGTACTAACACCGCGACGGCACGGCTCCAAAACTTCAACTACAATTCTGCCGGAGATCCGACACCCGATGGCACGACCGACTTTAACGGTAGCGCAGCAGTTTCGTTCGCTTCGGCGACTGTAAGTGTAGTCGGATTCAATACGGTCAACGTAACGGATGATATCGCTGGCAACCTCGGTACAACCTCCGATAACAATACCTGGAACTATCCCGATACTGTCTCTTATACACATCTGACGCTGCCGACGAGTTCCGAA
>JAUCQE010000695.1 GCA_030372865.1 Pyrinomonadaceae bacterium | reverse complement strand
AGATACACAGCGCTGTCTCGTGGGCTCGGAGATGTGTATAAGAGACAGTGACGACGCTGGCCCCGGAGATAGAAGGTGGCGTTGAGGTCGTCAGGGAATTGAACAAGCAGGGCTGGGTCGTTTCGATCGGGCACACGCGGGCGGGCGTTGAGGTGCTCGACCAGGCGTTTGCGGCGGGCGGGCGGCACCTGACGCATTTTTATAACGCAATGACCGGGCTTCATCATCGTGATGTCGGCGTGGTCGGTTGGGCGTTGACGAACGGTGAAGTGACGTTCGATATCATCGCCGACGGCATACACGTGAACGAACGGCCGCTCGAATTCGCGTGCCGTGCGAAGGGGCCGGAGAAGGTCACGCTCATTTCTGATTCGGTAGCTCCGACAGGCTCGGGCGACGGTTCGTTCGAGCTTTGGGGCGAGAAGATCACGGTCGAGAACGGGCGGACGCAGAATGAGCGGGGAAGTATCGCCGGGTCGGTGATCACGATGCTTGAGGCCGTGAACCGAATGCGCGGGCTTGGATTTTCGGATGACGAGGTGGCAATGATGGCGTCGAGAAATCCCGCCAGGCTTTTGGGTATAGAAAAAAAGAAAGGCTCGATAGCGACGGGCAAACGGGCGGACCTTGTGCTGATCGGGGAAGATGGAAAACCCGCGGCCGTGATGGTCGGCGGCGAGATCCTGCAATAGTTTGTATCTAAGAAAAGGACGGCGGCTGATGTAGATCGGCTGCCGTCCTTTTTCGTTTTATGCCGCGTTAGTTCGCGGGCTGTTCTGCGGGCGCTTCGGTCATGCCGCGGCGTTTGCCGCCGCCGCGATGGCCTTTCATCGAACCGAAACCGCCTTTGCCATCCTTCTGCATCTCGGCGAACTTAGCTTTTTGCTCGTCGTTGAGAATGCCGAAGACCTGCGACTTCATCTTCTCGCGGGCGACCAGCATCTGTGCCGCGATCGAGCCGTGTTCGTTTGCGATCGCGGTGACGGCTGCCTCGTCAAAGGCTCCGTTCGCCGTTGCCGCGTTCAGCTTTTCACGGTTCGCCTTCATCGCTTCGTGAAGCGGTGCGGCTGCCTCCTGGTGTGCCGAGCGGATCTGCTCGAACTGTGCCTTTTGCTCGTCGCTGAGATTCAGCCCGCGAAGCATCATGCCGCCTGTGTGCCGGCCCTCACCGCGTTTGCCAAAGCCGCGTTCTCCGTCGCTGCCGCGAAACTGGCCGATGACCAAGATCGCGCTGATCGCGACGACCACGAATGCGACGATGCCAATTGCTACTTTTTTCATTTCTTTATACTTCCTATTTCAAACTCGGGCGGCACTTGCCGTCTCTAATACACATAACGACGAAAAGCCATCGCCGAATGTCAGGTTTTTGTCGGGCAATGTAAAGAATTGTAAAACTCTCTGCAGCATTGTGTTTCTTCGGTTAGAATTTAGCCAAAGATGAGCAAAGTACTGATAATCGACGACGACGAGGAACTATGCGAACTCGTCTCGGAATACCTGAGCGTCGAGGGCTTCGAACCTGAAGCGGTGCACGACGGCGTCGAGGGACTGCAGAAAGCAAAGTCGGGAGCGTACGAACTCGCGATACTCGACGTGATGCTGCCGAAAATGAATGGCTTTGACGTGCTGCGAAACCTGAGGAAGGAGTCGATGCTGCCGGTTCTTATGTTGACGGCACGCGGCGACGATATGGAACGCATCGTCGGGCTTGAGATCGGAGCTGACGACTATTTACCGAAGCCGTTCAACCCGCGTGAACTCGTCGCGAGGCTAAGGGCGATACTGCGGCGAGTACACGCCGAGGAACCGGAAGGCGGCCACGGCGAAAAGCTGGCGGTCGATGACGTCGAGGCCTCGATATCGGGCAGGTCGGCAAAGCTCGCGGGCAGCGAACTGCCGCTGACGTCTGTGGAGTTCGACCTGTTGGTCGCGTTGCTCCGGCATGCCGGCAGCGTGATCAAGAAAGAAGACCTGAGTGAGCAGGTGCTCGAGCGGGAGCTTTCACCCTTCGACCGCAGCCTTGATATGCACATCAGCAACCTCCGGAAAAAGCTGGGCCCGCGTGCGGACGGCACTGAAAGGATAAAGACCGTTCGGTCGGTCGGGTATATTTACACCGTTCTATGAATCTGTTCCTTAAGATCTTTCTTTGGTTTTTGGCGGCGATCGCATTGATGGTCGGCGTCGTCCTGTTCCTGAACTGGACCGTTCAGACCGAACCGGTCGTCAGCCGCTGGCGCATCTCGGTGCGAAACCAGACGAACATCTACGCATCGACGGCCGGCCAGATCTACGAACGGCAGGGCGAAGCGGGATTGAACGAGTTTCTCGACCGCATCAGACAGGCGGAGACGATCAGCGAGGTGGACGTGATCGGCGAGAACGGCCGGATGTGGACGTCCGCCGGCGTGGACACGGCAGGATATCAAAGCCTGATAGCAACAACGCTCGCGAGCGACGATGTCGAGTTTGAGTTTTCGCAACCCGCCACCGCGCTTACGGCAAAGCGGTTCGCATTGCAAAACGGCGAGCGATACGTGCTGATCGTCCGATGGGAGCGGCCGCGGCCGACGCCGTTCTTTGGGGAATCGCCGCTTCGTTACATCCGCTATGGCGGGCTGCTGCTGACGGCGTTGCTGTTGTGCTGGGCACTGGCGAAATACATCTCATCGCCGATCGGAAAGATACGGACGGCGACGAGAAAGCTAGCGGCCGGTGACTTGAGCACACGCGTGGCGGACCGGGTCGGACGCCGAGGCGATGAGTTGACGCAGCTTGCAAGGGATTTCGACGAGATGGCAGAGCGGATCGAATCGCTGGTCACGTCGCAGCAGCGGCTTTCCCGCGACGTGTCACACGAATTGCGGTCGCCTCTCGCACGGCTGAACGTCGCTCTGGAGATCGCGAAGCAAAAAGTGAACCCGGAAACGAAACCGATGCTCGATCGTATCGAGGCCGAGTCGAACCGGCTGAACGAAATGATCTCGCGGCTGCTGACGCTGTCGCGGCTTGAGGCCGGGATCAACGATTTCGAACGGGCCGAGATAAACCTGAAGAAGCTGGTAGAGCAAACCGCTGCCGATGCCGATTTCGAAGCAGCGGCAAAACAGCGTGCGGTCAAGATCACGGCTGCCGATGAATGCCGCGTCGTCGGAAGCGAGATGCTGATACAGAGCGCGGTCGATAACATCATCCGCAACGCGGTCAAATATACGAAGGAAGATTCGACGGTCGAAGTTGAATTACAGAAGGTCAACGGAAAGGCGAAGATCGCGGTCCGCGATCACGGCGGCGGCGTTCCGGCTGCTGAACTCTCGAATCTGTTCAAGCCCTTTTATCGTGTCGGCGAGGCGCGCGACCGCGGGACCGGTGGAATGGGATTGGGGCTTGCGATAGCGGAACAGGCGGTAAAGGCCCATCAAGGGACCATTACCGCCCGTAATATCGAGGACGGGCTTGAGATCGAGATCATTCTCGACAGCAAGCCCGCATCAGGTGCCGCGAACGGCAAAAATACAAAAGCCTAGACCGTGCCGGCCCTGCGTGCGTCGATGAACGACTTTACGCAGAGTGCGACGAAGATGACGCAGAGCATGGCGGTGATGAACTGAACCACGACCGCTGCCGGGCGTTCGGCGGTTCCGGCGAAGAGTGCCGGAAGCTTGAGAACGCTGGAGACGGTGCCGAGGAATCCGAGCAGCCCAATGAGAACCGCACCATGCATAAGGTGCTTACGAAGATTTTCCATTGCGCTTGCGGCGAACCCAAGCAAAGCGAGCAGCACGCCGAAGATCGCGGGAATAAGTGCGGTGACGACCCTTGACGCGGGTTCGCCCGGCGGCAGGGTCGAGAAGGCGTAGCCGAAGGCACCGAGGCCGAGAAGTATAAGCAGAACTCCAAAGGTTATCGCTGTTTTAGGCATAGTTTTTCTTTGTCTTTTTACTTAATAGTATCGGCCGTGGCGGGATAATCAACCGCCGCGGACTTAATTATTTTTTCTGTATCGGCAGAATGATGGCCGAGGCCGTTCGACCGCCGAAATAGACGCGTTGGGTCGCCTTCTGAAAATCGGCCTGAGTTGCCTGCTTGTAGTTCGCCATGAACTTTTGCGGGTTGCGGGCAACGAGCGGGAACCAGGTACTCTGGATCTGCACCATTATCCGGTGGCCTTTCTTGAACGTATGCGTCACGCCCGGCATCACGAATGAAAGCTTCGTCGCGGCATTCGGCCGAAGCGGTTCAGGCCGTTCAAAGCTATTGCGGAAACGGGCCGGCATCGGCTCGCCGCGAAGCAGCATCTGGTAGCCGCCGGGCTGGAACACGGTCCAGGCGGAATTCTGAGGCGGCATCTCGCCCTGCGGGAATCGATAATCGTCCGGATGAACGTCGATGAGCTTTACGACGAAGTCCGAATCGGTGCCGCTCGATGAGATAAAGAGCGATGGCTTGATATCGCCGGCGACAGTGACGTCTTCGGTTAGCGGCTCGGTTTGATAGACGAGCACGTCAGGCCGGGTCGAGGCGAACCGCTGGTCTTCAGTCATGTAATCGCGCGGATAGTTTCGCGTGATCTTCTGCGTGTAAGGGACCGGGTTCATCGGGTCCGAGATGTATTCGTCGCGTCCTGCGGCTGTCGGCATCGTGAAAGAGAGGCCTCCGTTCGCCGCAAGGTAAAGCGCGGTGTCGGTCCCGTTCGTCGGTTCGTAGTCGTCAAAATATCGCCAGTTATCCGAGCCCGTGTCGAAGACGTTTACCTCTTTTATCGCCGAGATCTCGCCCTCGCCCTTTAGGAAGTGATTGAAGAACGGTATCTCGAT
>JAUCQE010000694.1 GCA_030372865.1 Pyrinomonadaceae bacterium | reverse complement strand
CCTCAAGGTCGGCATCATCCTGATGGTGATCTTCCTCGGCCTGTTCTACGTGAACCCCGAAAACTGGTCGCCGTTCGCACCTAACGGATTTACCGGTGTCATGAAGGGCGTTTCCGCGGTCTTCTTTGCCTACATCGGATTCGACGCCCTTTCGACCACCGCAGAGGAATGCGTCAACCCGCGTCGCGACCTGCCACGGGCGATGATCTATTCGCTGGTGGTCTGTACCATCCTTTATATCTGTCTTGCGTTGGTGCTCACCGGAATGGTCAGCTACACGAAGCTCAACGTCGGCGACCCGCTTGCCTTCGTCTTTGGTGCCGAGGGTGCGAACCTGCAGTGGATCGCGGGCATCATTGCCATTAGTGCGGTCATCGCTCTCGCGACCGTGTTCCTCGTCTTCCAGATCGGTCAGCCGCGTCTCTGGATGGCGATGAGCCGCGACGGCCTTCTGCCGCGGGTCTTTTCCTCGATTCATCCGAAGTTCAAGACGCCGTGGTTCGCGACCATCATCACCGGGCTCGTCGTCGCCATCCCGGCATTATCCATGAACCTGACCGAGGTTACCGATCTTGCCAGTATCGGCACCCTCTTCGCGTTCGTCGTCGTTTGTGCCGGCGTGCTTTTCAAGGACAAGGAGTTCGGCCGCGAGAACCGCTTCGTCCCGTACATTAACGGGCAGTTCATCGTTCCGGCACTGATGCTGATAGTGCTCGCCGCACTTTACATGTTCAATCCGGACGCGATATCGAACTTCTTCACCATCACGCCCGAAGAGGGCGAAACGATGCTCGGTGCGTTTAGCCACAAGATACCGATGATCTCGTTCCTGATCCTCTGTGTGCTGATCGCGGTGCTTTCGCTGACCAAAAAGCTGACGCTCATTCCGGTGCTCGGTCTCTTGCTTTGTGCGTACCTGATGACCGAACTCGGCGTGACGAACTGGACGCGATTTGCCGTCTGGATGCTGCTCGGCCTTGCGATCTACTTCGGTTACGGTTTTTCGAACAGCAACCTCGCCGTCGAAGAAGATGCGCCGCGCGGCAACCCGACATTCCTCGCCGTCGCGTCGATCGGGTTCCTTGTCGCCGCCCTCGGCCTCGGCATCTCGGCATTCTCGTTCATCAACGACCTGATCGTTTACGCCATCCCGTCGCTTGATGCCACGACCATCAAGACCTTCGAGATCGCCATGTCCCTCCTC
>JAUCQE010000693.1 GCA_030372865.1 Pyrinomonadaceae bacterium | reverse complement strand
CGTGCCGTCGGCAAAGTACTTTTCCATCAACGCATCGTCGGATTCGGCGACGATCTCGATCAGGCGTTCGCGGGTGCGCTCGAAAATGTCGCGGCCCGTTTCCGGCATCGGAATCTCTTTGGCCTTTCCGCGATCGTCGAATTCATATGCCTTTTGGTGGACGACGTCGACGACGCCCTTGAAATTGGCCTCGCTGCCGATGGGCAGCGTGAACGGCACGACCGAGCGGGCAAAGCTTGAGGTCGCGGTCTCGATCGCGTGGCCGAAATCCGAATTCTCTTTATCAAGCTTATTAATGACCATGAAACGCGGCAGGATGAATTCATTCGCGTATTGCCACGTTTTTTCCGTCTGGACCTCAATGCCGTGGACGCCGTCAACGACGACGAGCGCGCAATCGGCAACGCGGAGTGCCGGCCTTGCATGTGCGACGAATGCGGCGTAGCCGGGCGTATCGATCAGGTTGATCTTTGTATCTTGGTATTCGACGTGGGCGAAATTGTTGTTGAGCGAGATCTTTCTTGCTATCGAATCCTCTTCGTAATCGGTCGTGGTCGTTCCCTCGTCGACCTTTCCCCAGCGAGTTGTTCCTCCGGCGACGTGGAGTAGGGACGAAACGAGCTGGGTTTTACCCGCGTCGCCGTGTCCAATGACAGCCAGATTCCTGATGTTCTCAGTTGTGAATGCTTTCATGTTCGGCAAGATCTCCTTTTTGAATAGATTAAGAGTGCCAAGTTCCGCGTCCGGGATCAGCAAGAGGCGAGGATAAAGTCCGGAACTGCGACCCCGAAACTTTTTGGTTGTTGGTAAACTCCAACTCTATATGACATTTAATCTTATGGCAATACTGTGACCGCCGACACACCCGAAAATAAAAGTAACGTGATCGCGACCTCGCCGATAGCGGCTCTAAAGTCCCGTCTCGGCCAGGCCCATTTCGTTCACTAACCCATTTTTCGTAATGGTGCTATTATATCGGCGGTTCAAACCATCGAGCGTGCTCGAGCATCACAGCGAGAGCAGTTCAGCAAAAGTTCACCCAGTTTTGCGTCATTTTCGAGTAAGAGGGCCGTGCACGCCCGGCGTCCACAGGACGGCCGGCCCGGTCGGCATTCGAGGAAGAACAATGATAATCAGATCCGGATCAAGAAGAAGAAATTTGACGCTCACGATAGTCATGTCGGCTATCTGCGTCTCATTCGTTGCCGCACAGGAGATCGTTCCTGTCAGCGACCTGACGGGCGGCTCGAGCCTGTTCGTATTCCGCGGCGGGTCGAAATCCGTCTCACGAAAGTACGTTTCGCAGGCACGTTCGCGGCGATCGACACAGCAGCGTCGGGAAACCGTGGCAAAGGTCAATTCGCAGTACGCGGCACTATCGAAAGCGGCCCCTCGCCGAAGCAGGGAAAAGGTCGTGAACCCCGACGATCCGGCGCTGAAGCAGATAAACACGATGCCGCGTGAAGAGGCGTCGAAACTGTTCGCGGGCGTCGGCGAATACTACATGGACCGATCGGAATTCGACCAGGCCATCGACGTATTTCGCGAATCGATCAACCTTGACTCGACCAACGCCAAGGCAAAGGCAGGTTTGAGTGAAGCCCTCGCACTGAAAGGCAACGAACTACTGGCGCAGGACAGCCAGCCGTTGGCGAAGACATTCTATGAAGAGGCCCTGACCTATAACCCGAAGAACGCCCCGGCATATTTCGGCCTCGCCGAGATCGCATCTGAAGCAGGTGACGACGATGCCGCGAGTGCGAACTACGAGCGGTCGCTCGAATTCGACAAGGAACTGACCGAGATCTACATCCCGCTCGGCATCCTTTACTACCGCAAGGGCAACATCGCGAAGGCTGATCAGCTGCTGACGAATGCAGTTGCTATCGACCCGAAAGACGCGACCGCACAGCATTTCGTCGGACTCGTAAGGCTGCAGCAGAATCGCGAACTCGATGCGGCACGTGCATTTGACGCGGCGAAGACGCTGAATCCGGCCAATGCCGAATCGTTCTATTATTCGGGCGAAACGCAGATGCGGCTCAACAACAATAACGGCGCGATCGAAGATTTCAAAAAGGCGATCGATGTAAGAAAGGACTACTTTGAAGCCTGGTACGGCTTAGGTTCGGCCTATTTCGAGCTTGAGAACTATAAGGAAGCGGTCGCGGCTTTCGAACAGGCAAAACGGCTCAGGAACACGAACCCCGAAGTTGTTGCGAACCTCGGCGACGCATATCGCCAGCTTGGTGATTACAACCAGGCCGAGAGCAATTACAACCTGGCCGTCATCTTTTTCGAGCGGACCCCGGGCTACAACGAGAATAACGATGTTAAGGCACTGGCGGCAGACATCAACGCGAGGATCGGTTTTGTCATCGCAAAGCAATGCGAACTTAACCGCAAGCGTGCTGCGCCGTGCAAATGGGACACGGCGGTAGCGGCACTTGAAAAGGCGGTTGCGATCACCGGCAGCGACATGGACCGCGCTAATCTTGGTTGGGCCTATTACAACGCCGGCGTTACCGACATCCAGCGTGGCAACGCCGCGGTCGGGCGGCCGAAGCTCGAAAAGGCACGCGATAATCTGGTCAAGGTCGTGAGCAGCGATTCCGTTTTCCTGCAGGGCCCACTGATGAACCTGGGACGCGTTCAAACCGAGCTCGGAGATCACAAATCGGCGATCGTTTCTTATAAGCGCGTGGTCGATAAGGATCCGAAATCCGTGAACGCTCTGCGCGAGCTCGGCACCGCTTATTACAGCGACAGCAACTTCAAGGAAGCAGCAAACGTCTACAAGCGTGCTGTCGACCGCGATGATAAGAACGGCGATCTCTGGCTGCTGCTCGGGCGTGCGCAGTTCAAGAGCGGAAACGTTCGCGATGCTCAGAAGACGCATGAAAAGCTGAAATCGATCGGCCGCAACGATCTTGCCGCTCAACTCTTAGTGGACACGAACGGATTCAAGTAAATTGCCCCCAATGGGCACACGGAACACGAAAGGGCGATCTGCCTTTTCGTGTTCTTTATTTTTCGGGCTATTCTCTTCATTCGATGCCGGACACCAACGACCTCGCTATCTGGGAAAACGTATCCCTCGCTCCGCTGACGACACTCGGTGTCGGCGGGCCGGCGCGGTATTTCGTTCGTGCGGAGACGGAAGAAATGGTCGGGCTTGCGTTTTGCTTTGCTGACGAACGCGGCCTGCCGGTTTTCGTCCTTGGCGGCGGCAGCAATATCCTTGTTTCGGACGAGGGGTTTGACGGGCTTGTGCTGCAGATCGCCATCAAAGGCATCGAGGCCGCTGAGGACGCCGACGGCATCGCCCGTGTTCGTGCCGGTGCAGGCGAGGATTGGGATCCATTTGTCGCCTATTGTGTCGAACGCGGGCTTGCGGGTGTTGAGTGTCTTTCGGGTATTCCCGGGTTTGTTGGCGGCACGCCTGTGCAGAATGTCGGAGCATACGGTCAGGAGGTCTCTGAAACGATCACAAAGGTCCGCTGTTTCGACCGTTCAACGGGAGAGATCGTCAACATTGCGGGCAGCGACTGCGGCTTTTCGTATCGCCGAAGTATTTTTAACTCTACCGAGAAAGGGCGTTATACGGTTTTGGCTGTCGAATACGCGTTAAGGATAGACGGAGAACCGTTAGTGGCGTATCGCGACCTCATCGAGCATTTCGCGCAGGGCAAGCCTTCGCTCGCCGAGGTGAGGGAAGCCGTGATCGAGATCAGGCGGCGAAAGTCCATGGTCATCGACCCGGCCGACGCGAATTCGCGAAGTGCAGGCTCGTTCTTTAAGAATCCGGTGATCCCGGTTGAAGTGCACAAGCACCTGGAATCAAGGCTCAGGATGAGCGTCCCGACATTTCCGGCTTCCGAGGGGTTCGTAAAGGTGCCCGCCGCATGGCTGATCGAGAACGCAGGATTTGAGAAAGGATATCGGCTGGGAAATGCCGGCATTTCGACGAGGCATACACTGGCGATCGTTAACCTCGGCGGTGCCACGGCGGCGGAAATAGTCGACCTGATGCGTGAAATTCAGTCTGGCGTAAACGCCCGCTTCGGAATAAAATTACAGCCTGAGCCGGTCTTTGTCGGGTTTTGACCTCGGCAAAAATCCGGCGGCCGCTTCGTCAAAAATAAGAGGACGTTCCCCCGCGTTCGAAGACAAATTGCCCGCAAGGACCGAGATAGTTATGTTCCGCAATCATCGTTTTTTACAGTCCGCAGTCTCGCTTCTGGTTCTGGCATCGTTCGGGGCCTGGGTTCCGGCGGCGAGGGCGAACGACATCGTCCCTTCATCTGACCTGAGCGGCGGTGCGAGTGCTTTTGTATTTCGCGGTTCAAGCAAGAAACCTCAATCGCGTGCGGCTGCCGGCCGGGCGTTTTCGCCGAACAGCGCGAACGCAAGGGCAAACCGCTCCCGCATTCGGTCTCAGGCTGCAGAACGACGAAAACAGCGTGAGGCAGCTGCGAAAGCACGGGCGGCCGAACTCGCCCGCATCAGGGCTCGCCAAAAGAATGCGAAGATCAGGCAGTCCAACGTACTGACAGCGAAGGCGGAAACCGCGATGACCAACGGCCAGGTCGACGCAGCGATCACGGACTTTCGCGCGGCGTTGGCACTTAACGCCAAGAACGCGGAAGCGATCGCCGGCCTCAGTGACGCCCTGACCGTAAAAGGCATTGAAGCCGCCGGTGAAAATGCAAGTGAATCGGCTGTGCCTTATTTCGAGGAAGCCATCAAGCTGAACGACAAGAACGACGTTGCTTATTCGAAACTCGGCGAGATACACGACGCAAACGGGCGGGGTGAGCAGGCGATCGCGGCTTACGAAAAGGCCCTCGCTCTCGACCCTGAATTTTCATCGCTCTACCAGCCGCTTGGGCTGGCGTATGCCGAGCAGGGCAATGACGCGAAAGCCGAAGAATATTTGGCAAAGGCGGACGCAAAAGGAATCGCCTCGACAGAGTCGCGGCTTGCCCGGGCGATGATCTTCAGCAGGCAGAACCGGCTCGATGAAGCCATTGCCGTTATCGATCAGATAATTACGGCGGAGCCGCAATTTGCTCCTGCCTACTACCAGAAAGGCCGCATTTACGACGCCGGCAAGCAGCCGGATGCGGCGATCCAGGCTTACCAGCAGGCCGTAAAAGCTGATCCGGCGTATGCCACAGCGTGGTTTGATCTTGGGGTCGCGTATTACAACAAAGCGGATTATACGAACGCTGAGATCGCATATCAGGAGGTACTGAAACACGACCCCGCGAATGCGCAAGCGCATGCGAATCTTGCGAGCGTTTACCGCCAGCAGGAACGGTTCGCGGATGCGAATGCCCAGTACCGTGCGGCGAACGAGAAGGGAATTCAGAAAGATCCCGATCTTTACAGCGAGTGGGGATACTGCCTCGGCAAGACCAATGATTGGGACAAGGCGACGGTGAGATTGAAATCGGCCGAGACCTTGAGCCCGACGGCGGTCGACAACAATAACGTCGGCTGGGCTTATTACAACGCCGCCCGCGAGGACAAGGCGAAGAATGACGAGGCGGCGGCGAATGAGAAGCTGACGATCGCAAAGGCGTCATTCGAGAAGTCGGCAGAGATGGACCCGAACCTATCAGCCGCTCAGCTGAACCTCGGTGCGACGAACAATGCCTTGGGTGATTTCGAGGCCGCCGCTGTAGCACTCAACCGTGCACTCGCGTTGCAGGGTAATTGGGTCATCGCTCTCAACCAGCTTGGGCTTGCCTATCGCGGCAGCAACAATCTGACGGCGGCGATATCGGCGTTCGACCGGGCTGTGAACCTCGACGGGAATAACGCGTTCGGGCTTTTCGGACTCGGCTCGGCCCAGCATGCGAACGGCGATAAGAAGGGGGCGAAGAAAACTCAGGACCGCTTGAAGAAACTGAACCCGGAACTCGCGAACCAGCTTGGCAATGTGATCGCCGGAAAGGTGATAGACGCCGGCAAGCAGAAGATCAAGGAAAAGATCCGTATTCCGGGCATTCCATTCTGATTTGACGCTTAAAGGCAAATTCAAAAAGACGCGGCTAGAACGGCCGCGTTTTTTTTGTATAATCGAATGTTTACGAAAATGCCAAAACGCACAGATATCCACAAGATCCTAATCATCGGTTCAGGTCCAATCGTCATCGGGCAGGCTTGCGAGTTCGACTATTCCGGAACGCAGGCCTGTCGAGCTTTAAAGCAGGAAGGCTTTGAGGTCGTTCTCGTGAACTCCAATCCGGCGACGATCATGACCGACCCGGAGATCGCCGATAAGACCTATATCGAACCGCTGACGGTGGAAGCCGCGACCGCGATCGTCGAAAAGGAGAGGCCGGATGCACTGCTGCCGACGGTCGGCGGCCAGACGGGGCTGAACCTTTCTGTGGCACTGTACGAACAGGGCATTCTCGACAAATACGGCGTAAAGCTGATCGGTGCGAACATTGACGCGATAAAGGTTGGCGAGGATCGCGAGCTTTTCAAGAAGGCGATGGACGAGGTCGGCATTCCCTCGGCGAAGGGTGGCTTCGCACACACGTGGGAGGAAGCCCAGAAGATCGTTGAGGAAACCGGATATCCGGCGATCATCCGACCTGCATTCACCCTCGGAGGAACCGGCGGCGGCACTGCCTACAACCCGGAAGAATTCGAAGAGATCGCAAAGGGCGGCCTCGCGGCGTCGCCGGTCTCTCAGATCCTGGTCGAAGAATCGATATTGGGCTGGAAGGAGTATGAGCTTGAGGTCATGCGCGACCTCAACGACAACGTCGTCATTATCTGCTCGATCGAGAATTTCGACCCGATGGGCGTTCACACGGGCGATTCGATAACGGTCGCACCGGCGCAGACACTGACCGACGTTGAATACCAGAACCTCCGCGACATGTCGATCAAGTGTATCCGCAAGGTCGGTGTTGAAACGGGCGGGTCGAATATCCAGTTTGCGGTGAACCCCGCAAATGGCGAGGTCCGCATAATTGAAATGAACCCGCGTGTCTCGCGGTCGTCTGCCCTTGCCTCAAAGGCCACCGGATTTCCGATCGCAAAGATCGCCGCGAAGCTGGCCGTGGGTTATACGCTTGACGAGATACCGAACGACATCACGAAGAAAACACCCGCGTCTTTTGAACCGACGATCGACTATGTCGTCACGAAAATACCGAAGTGGGCGTTCGAGAAATTCCCCGGTGCCGAGGATGTTTTGGGCACGCAGATGAAATCAGTCGGCGAGGTGATGGCGATCGGGAGGACGTTCAAAGAATCGCTCTTCAAGGGCTTGCGTTCGCTCGAAGCCGTGAAGCCGCTGCGGCTTGTCGACGTGCCGGACGAGGAACTCCAGAGAAAGCTCGCGAGGCCGAACTCGCAGCGGTTTTCTTACCTCACTTATGCATTACAGAACGGATATTCGATCGATGAGATCCACCGGCTGACGATGATCGATCCTTGGTACCTCGATCAGCTGAAGCAGGTCATGGAATTTCAGGATACGCTCGATGCCAAGCCGATCGCCGAATACACGGACGACGAACTACGCACGGCAAAAGAATTCGGGCTCTCAGACCGGCGGCTTTCGTTCCTGACGGGGGCGAGCGAACAGGAAGTTCGCGAACATCGCAGATCGACGGGCGTCATTCCGGTCTATAAGCGCGTTGACACGTGCGGAGCGGAGTTCGAATCGTTTACGCCGTATCTCTATTCGACCTACGAAGAAGAATGCGAGGCTGAGCCGACGGATCGCCGCAAGATAATGATCCTCGGGTCCGGTCCGAATCGGATCGGACAGGGCATCGAGTTTGATTATTGTTGCTGTCACGCGAGCTTTGCTCTTCGCGATGCGGATTTCGAGACGATCATGGTGAACTGCAACCCCGAGACCGTCTCGACCGACTACGATACGTCGGACCGGTTGTATTTTGAACCGCTGACCTTCGAAGACGTGATGAACATTGTCGAGAAGGAAAAGCCCGCGGGCGTTATCGTGCAGTTCGGTGGGCAGACGCCGTTGAACCTCGCGGATAAACTGCACGCGGCTGGCGTACCGATCATCGGGACTTCGCCGGATTCGATCGACCTTGCCGAGGACCGAAAGCGGTTTTCGGCTCTGCTGAATGAGCTGAACATCCCGCAGCCGCCGAACGGCACGGCGGTGTCTCCCGACGAAGCAAAGAAGATCGCAAACGAGATCGGTTATCCCGTTGTAGTTCGCCCGAGTTTTGTGCTCGGCGGACGTGCGATGGCGATCGTCTATGACGACGCGTCGCTCGATGAATATATGCGTACAGCAGTTGATGCGTCGCCGGAAAAGCCGATCCTCATCGACAAGTTCCTTGAACGAGCCGGCGAGATCGACGTCGATGCGCTTGCCGACGAAACGGCCGTGGTGATCGCGGGCATTCAGGAACACATCGAGCAGGCGGGTATCCATTCGGGCGACTCTTCGTCTGTACTGCCGGCCCAGAAACTGCCGGTCGAGAACCTTGAGACGATACAGCACTACACGCGTCTGCTGGCGAACGCCCTGAAAGTTAAGGGCCTGATGAATATCCAGTATGCGATCAAGGACGACCGTGTCTTCGTGCTCGAGGTAAACCCGCGGGCGTCGCGAACGGTGCCTTTCGTCGCGAAGGCGACCGGAGTGCCGATCGCGAAGATCGCATCGCTGATAATGGCCGATGAGAAGAAGCTTGCGGATTTCTGCTTGCCGGACATGCTTCCGGTGCCCGAGATCTTCGTAAAGTCACCGGTTTTCCCGTTCAAGAAATTCGCGGGCGTCGATCCGATCCTTGGGCCGGAGATGCATTCGACCGGCGAAGTGATGGGCGTCGGCGACACGTTCGGCGAGGCATACGGAAAGGCGATGGAAGGCGCGGGCCTGACACTTCCGCTTTCCGGCAAGGCATTTATTTCCGTGACGAACGCCGACAAGGGCCAGGCCGTTATACTCGCCCGACGGTTGAACAAACTCGGCTTTCAGCTTGTTGCAACATACGGAACGGCGATCCGGCTCCGCGAGGTAGGGCTGGAATGCGAAAGCGTTTTCAAGGTGAACGAGGGACGCCCGAATATTGCCGACCTGATACGCTTGGGCGAGATATCGCTGATCATCAACACGCCGCTCGGCAAGGCCTCACGGTACGACGAACAGGCGATCCGCAAGGCCGCACTGCAGTTCAACGTCCCTTGCGTCACAACCATCACAGGGGCCGAGGCGTTGGTAGAGGCGATCGCCGCGAAAACCTCGGAGACGCACGTGACCGTTCGAAGCCTTCAGGAGATCCATACTTCAATGGAGGCTAGGCAGGCCCAAACCGAACGCGCTTAGCGGACCTGCTGTAACAACTAGGCCCACAGAACTCAAAGGCGCGCTCCCGACGCGATATAGTCATCGGTCGCGATCGCGTCGACCTGCCCTTTAGTAGGGGCGGGAGCACTCACGGAAGCCCATCCCACTCACGATCCTTCGATCGACCCCGATCGAGATTTTTGCATTCTACTGCGGAAATCTGTGGTATCTTCTATTCGAATTTATTCAGCTTGCCTGTTCCAAATCCATTGATCGGGAGTCTAAGTTGCGTATGAACAAGAAGTTATGGGTGGGCGGATACCTCTTGAGCGCCGCGGTCTTCTTTTTTGCGTTCATCGCAGTCGCGGTTTTGGGTGTCCTCTTGGTCGACGAGGTTGCAGACCCCGGAGCTCTTGCGTCCGGGATGATAGTTCTCGGAGTTCTGGGCTACACGCAATTTCTGATCGTGCATACGATCATGACGCTCGTGCTCTTACATAGCATATGGAAAGTGCTGCAGGACGGGGTCACCGACGTTACGCCCGGGAAGGCGATCGGATTCTTGTTCATCCCGTTCTATAACATCTACTGGGTCTTTCGCGTCTGGGGTGGTTATCCTGCCGACTACAACAAATTTATCGACCGCTACCGGCTTGCCGCGCCGAAGATACCCGGGACAGTGTTCGTCCTATTCCCGATATTCGTGTTGCTTTCGGCTATCTTGGTCGTTCCGATCTTGCTACTTCCGTTCGTGACTTTATTTTTGATCGCCCGCGGCTGCGACGCGGTCAACAATATGCAACTGGCGAGGGCGGCGGCAGAACAGCGAACGCCGATCGCACAGTCCGCATTCGTCGGAACGCCCGAGAATCCGCGTTCTCGCATGCCCGTGTATGCGTTGGCGGCCGTTGTCGGAGCGGCGGCGATCATAATGATCGGATTTGGGATCTTTGCGGGCGTGAATCTGTTTCCGAAGCCGTCTCAAGAGGTCGTTCCCGCCAAGGTCGGCGATTACGTCCTCCAACCCGGCGGACGGCCGAGAGGCAGCTTTTTGGGCGGCAAGTCGTATTTCTACGATTATATTTACCTCAACGAGAACGGTGCCGATAGGAAAGCGCTGAACTATAACGTCGGCGAGTTCCGATCCGATACCGAGCCGAAACGCTGGATCGGTTCGATGTGCTCGACGTATCAGCCGACGGCTGTAAAGGACAAGGCAGGAGCGGAGGTCGGCAAATACTGCGCTTCGAACGGCGCGGTCTTCTTGCAGCATGGCAACCGTACACTTCGGATCTATATTCCCGGAAGCTATGAACTAAGCAAGGTAAAGGCAAAAGAGGCGACGATCCCCGATGTTCTCGCTTTCATGAAAGAATTGCCGTGGCTAAAGGACCTGGAACTCGACGTTTCGGCCACGATGGTCTCCGCCGCACCGGGCAGCCCGACCACATCGACGTCAGGCGGAGAGCAGTCTGTAGGGAAAGATGCCAAGCCGGACATGACTATGACCGGCGATGAGTTTTACAAGGCGACGAAAGGAAAGCCCGCATCGTCGCTAAATCAGTTTG
This sequence comes from Pyrinomonadaceae bacterium, assembly GCA_030372865.1. Classification (GTDB taxonomy): domain Bacteria; phylum Acidobacteriota; class Blastocatellia; order Pyrinomonadales; family Pyrinomonadaceae; genus OLB17. The sequence goes on along the minus strand of JAUCQE010000693.1, from coordinate 2,412 downwards.
CCGGAAAGGTGATCCAGATCACGGCCCGGATGTATTCGACCACAGGCAGCTCGGTAATGCTGATGGCAGGCAAGGACACGTTCTGGGCAAAATACGCTCCGTCCGAGGCGAGCGCATTCGCGGAAGGAAAACGCGAGGAAAGGCTCCTTATGAAGTGTATGGCTGAGGTCCGGACCGAGGTAGAACTTACACGCTGCACCCTCGTAGAAAACAAAAAGATAATTTCGCCCAATGACACGCCGGATCGTACCTATACGGCAGAAGAATTTTGGCGGACCGTCGGATCCTACGAGCTGCCCTCTTCGGTCAGATCAGCAAAATGGGACGAGCTTCGCGGGAAGATCATAAAGATCAGCGGCAATGTGAGGGCGGTCGGAAACGACAAGGCAAATCTTGCCGCCGGGACAACCAGCACGATCTCATGTAAACCACACGAAGAACACGGAGCCGAATTTGATGCTCTTACAGACGGTCAGGCCGTGACATTCTTAGCAGTGCATGGCGTCGCGGCACTCGAGAATTGTATTGTGGTCAATAATTAAAGAGCCGGTTCTCAAAGCCCTGAACCTGCAAATCGGGTATACTCGAACGAAACAGAACGTCGGCCTTGCTATTTCCCGACATTTTTCCCGATATTAGTTATTGATCTATGAATGAATCGCATGACCGCGAGATAATCGGCGGTAAGCTCCTCGTAATCGGCGGTGCCGAAGATAAGTACAACGAGCGACGCATCTTAAAGAAGTTTCTCAAGCTTTCGGGCGGGGAAAAGGCAGAGGTTCTGATCGTGCCGGTGGCTTCGGATTTTCCGGAGTTCGCCGCTGACGTGTACACGCAGGCGTTCAGGAACCTCGGCGTCGCCAATCCGCGCGTGCTGCGGGCGACCTCGCGGCAGGACGTTTTTCAGGCCGACCCCGACGAACTGCTTGACGGCGTGACCGGCGTTTTCATGACCGGCGGTGACCAGATGCGGCTCGTGTCGCTGCTGGGCGGGACGAAATTCGCGGAAAAACTTCGTCATATGGTCCGGGAAAGCCCGATCGTTCTCGCGGGAACGAGTGCCGGTGCGGCCGGTATGAGCACGTCGATGATCGTCCGGGGCGAATCGACCTCGCACCCGCAGAAGGATTCCGTCCGGCTTTCGCCCGGTCTCGGATTCCTGAAGAACATCATCATCGACCAGCATTTCACCGAACGCGGGCGTATTAGCCGCTTGATCACGGCGGTTTCGTACAATCCGTACAACCTCGGCGTCGGTATCGACGAGAACACTGCGATCATCCTTGACGGCCAGGGCGTGCTCGAGGTTTACGGTCAGGGTGCGGCGACGATCGTCGACGGCTCGCAGATCAGCTATAACGAGATCGCGGAGGTCGGCGACCACGAATCGTTCAGTGTCTGCGGCGTCCAGCTTCACGTGCTAAGAGACGGGCTGTTCTACCAATATCGCGACCGCCACCCGCTCCAGCCGAGGCAGGAATTTCTTCTGCCGGACATTGGGTGAGGTTGTTACGGTTCTAGACGTTAGTTACCACTAATTTCGAACGCACTCTGCGTCTCCGCGTCTCTGCGATTGAATATCTTTTTATGGAAATTCTCGATATCCGAACTCTTCGTGGGCCGAATTATTGGAGCGGCTATTGGAAGAAGCTGATCATCATGCGTCTCGACATCGGGGACTTTGAAGACAAGCCGACCGATAAGATCGAGGGCTTTTACGGCAGGATGAATGAGGTGCTGCCGTCGCTGCTCACGCATGGCTGCAGTTACAGCGAAGAGGGCGGATTTTTACGCCGCGTGCAGGAAGGCACGTGGGCGGGGCATGTCATCGAGCATTTCGCTCTTGAGATGCAGACGCTGGCCGGCATGGACACCGGTTACGGCCGCACGCGCGAGACCGGAACGCGTGGGATATACAACGTCGTTTTCAGCTACGTTGAAGAGGCGGTCGGGCAGTTCGTGGCGCGTGAGGCGGTCAGGTTGTTTCTCGATCTTGCCGGCACTACGCCGACGGACGAGATAAAGCAGCGAGTCGCCGCGGACATCCAGCGAATGCGCGAGATCCGTGAGGAGGTCCGCTTTGGGCCTTCGACGGGCGCGATCGTTGACGAAGCTCTTTCGCGCGATATCCCGTACATCCGCCTGAACGACCAGTCGCTGGTGCAGCTTGGTTACGGCGTGCACCAGAAGCGCATTCAGGCGACGACGACGGCCAATACGAACATGATCGCGGTCGATATCGCGGGCAACAAGCACGCGACGAAGACGCTGCTCGGCGATATGGGCGTGCCGGTGCCGAAAGGCTACCGCATCCGGAATATCGAAGACCTCGAGGAAACGGTCGCTCGCGTCGGATTTCCGCTGGTGATCAAACCGCTCGACGGGAACCACGGCAAAGGTGCGACGGTGGGC
>JAUCQE010000692.1 GCA_030372865.1 Pyrinomonadaceae bacterium | reverse complement strand
TGTCAAGGATCTGACGCAGGTGGTGTTCCTTCAAACTGCGGAAAACAACGACCTTATCGATGCGGTTCATGAACTCGGGCGAGAACTTCCGTTTTGCTGCCTCGAGTGCGGTGCGATAGATCTTGGTGTCGATCTCGTTGTCCTCACGCGGGGTTCCCTGCTTGGTCGGTGCAAAGCCGATGCCGCCGGAGATCATCTCGGACATCTCGCGGGCACCGAGGTTTGAGGTCATGATGACGATCGTTCGCGAGAAGTCCACGCGGCGGTTGTCGCCGAGCGTAAGGGTCGCCTTGTCGAGGATGCCGAGCAGAAGCTGCCAGAGCGAATCCGACGCCTTTTCGATCTCGTCGAAAAGCACGAATGTCAGTTTCGTGTCGTCGGTGTGTGCTTTGTCCAGGTTTTCCTGGGTCAGCATCGGCGAGGTCTCGCGGTGGCCGAGGTATCCCGGAGGCGAACCGATAAGTTTTGCGATCTCGTGCGAGTGCTGGAACTCGGCACAGTCGATCTTGACCACGGCATGCGGGTCATCGAAGAGCACCTCGGTCGCTGCTTCCACAACGCGTGTTTTACCCGAACCGGTCGGCCCGAGGAACAGCATCGTACCGATCGGACGCGAGGGGTTGTTCATTCCGGCAAGGTAGATCTGAAACAGGCCGCTCATGCGCCGTACCGCGCGTTCCTGGCCGACGATGCGTTTCGAGAGCTTTTCCTCGAATTCTGCCGCACGCGGACTTTTTCTATCAGGATCGAGCATAATGCCCTTGCCCAGGTTGTCTTTCTTTTTGGCCGTTTCGTTCTTCATTCTTGCTTTAACTCCTTGCCCGAACGTCCGGTACAGCTTAGGCGTTCCTGCTATATCTCGCGTTTTTCCAAAGACCGGATCTGCGTCGGGGCAAAACCGCAAACCGTCGGAACTAATGATGATATCAATATATTATACGTTGGCTGGACTTTAGTGCCCGGGAGGGTTCGTCCATTAGGGTAACGAGGCTGGGTATCCGAGCGATACGGCCCTAAACAATTTTCTAACACAGAATTCATACGCCGCGCAAGAAATTTGATAAGAATTGTGGAAAAGCGGATTTATTATAAATTACGCGAAAATAGGCAAATGAGAAATGAAAGGTGTTAGGTGATAGGTGTTAGGTGTTAGGACTCCACTCGCCTGTCGAGCATATTTACGGTAATGCGTCGGACTGCCGGGGAGAGCCTGACAACTTTTCATGTACAGATTCGGAACGGATATTTTGATCTCAGATCTTAGATCTCAAATTTCAGATTTCAAATATCAAAGCGTGGTTCATCGTTCTCTATGACCTAACTCCGGCCACAGATGCCCTAACACTTAACCCCTATCACCTATCACCTATCACCTTTCATTTCTCATTTCGCTCGCCGGTCTAGTCGTAATACTCCAACCCCAGGTGTGTTATCAGGTCTTCGCCTTTCATGTGGCGGAGGGTGTTTTTGAGCTTCATCAGTTGGATGAAGATGTCGTGTTCGGGGTAGAGGCCCGGGGCGGTTTGGGGGGCTTTGAAGTAGAACGAAAGCCATTCCTGGACGCCGCGCATGCCGGCACGCTGGGCGAGGTCCAGGAAGAGTGCGAGGTCGAGCACGAGCGGGGCGGCAAGGATCGAGTCGCGGCAGAGGAAGTCGATCTTGATCTGCATCTTGTACCCGAGCCAGCCGAAGATATCGATGTTGTCCCAGCCCTCTTTGTTATCGCCGCGGGGCGGATAGTAGTTGATGCGGACGACGTGCGAGAAGCCCTCGTAAAGGTCAGGGTAGACCTCGGGCTGCAGGATATGTTCGAGCACCGAGAGCTTCGATTCTTCCTTGGTCTTAAAATTCTCGGGGTCGTCCAGCACCTCGCCGTCGCGGTTGCCGAGGATGTTGGTCGAATACCAGCCCTCGAGTCCGAGCATACGAGATTTCAGGCCCGGTGCGAGGATGGTTTTCATCAGCGTCTGGCCGGTCTTGAAATCCTTGCCGCAGATCGGCACGCGAAGGTCTTCGGCGAGCTTGGTCAGTGCCGGGATGTCGACCGAAAGGTTCGGGGCCCCGTTCGCGAAGGGCACGCCGGATTTGATCGCGGCGTAGGCGTAGATCATCGACGGGGCGATCGCCGGGTCGCTGTCGTAGAGGCCTTTTTCGAATGCCTCGAGGGTCTTGTGGACGTCGGATTCCTCGAGGTAGATCTCGGTCGAGGCTGCCCAGACTATTACGAGGCGGTCGCAGCCGTTGTCGGCCTTGAACTTCGCGATGTCCTCGATCAGCTGCTCGGCAAGCTCCATCTTGTTCTTGCCCTGTTTGACGTTCTCGCCGTGGAGCCGCTTGACGTAGTTCTGCTCAAAGACCGCGGGCATCGGCTTTAGCGAAGCAAGCTGTTCGGAGACCTGGTTGAGCAGGTCTTTTTCGAGCACGCCGGCCTTCATCGCGGCATCGAAAGCGTTGTCCGGGAAGATATCCCAGGCACCGAAAACGATGTCGTTCAGGTCCGCGAGCGGGACGAAATCCTTTATCTTGGGGCTGCGAGCGTCGGTGCGTTTCCCGAGCCGGATAGTGCCCATCTGTGTCAGCGAGCCGACCGGCTTTGCGAGATCGCGCCTGATCGCCTCGACGCCTGCCACGAACGTCGTGCTGACGGCCCCGAGGCCGACGAGCAAAATGCCGAGTTTACCTTCTGCGGGAGCTACATCCACGCCTTTGTTTATCATCTATGTCCTCTGCGAAGTTAATGCGGAATTAAACAAAAAGAATATCTTTAGACCGGTGCATTAGCAAACGGAGCGGCCGGCGAGATTCAGCCTATCACTCCAAAATCATCACTTTCGATTCGCCGGTGACGAGCGTTTCGCCCTGCTGGTTGCGGGCCGTGGTCTCGAGCGTGACGATGCCTTTGTCCTCGCGGATGTGGCTGATGACGGAGGTGACCGTCACGGTGTCGCCGATGAAGACCGGGGCTGTGAAACGCATCGTCTGCGAGAGATAGACGATCTTGCGTTCGGCAAATTCCTGCCCGAGCACGGCCGAGATGAATGCCCCGGTCAGCATGCCGTGTGCGATGCGGCGGCCGAAACGCGTTTTGGCGGCAAATTCCTCGTCCAAATGGATGGGGTTGAAATCGCCGGAAAGCTCGGCGAACCGGCGGACGAGATCGTCCGTGACCTCGCGTGAAGTTGAAAATGTGTCTCCGATCTGAAGCTGCATGTCGTTCGATCTTATTCTCATTTTTGGCCTTATGCACGTGTCTAGAATCCGCCCGAGGTGTATCTGGGTTTCGACTTCTCTTTCTCGAGCTCGGCTTCGAGTTCGGCGATGAGGCGGAAGGCGAGGGAGACGGCGTCGATCTGGTCGTCGTGCGCGCCGGTGGGGAACGAGGCGAGTTCTTCGATGAAGGCGTCGATCCACGCACCGCGGACGAGGAAGACCTTGCCGGCCTCGGCCGGTGCGGCCCAGGCGAGGGCACGGGTCATTTTGTCCTTATCGACCTCGACGGACTTGAGCGGAATGGCTTCGACGCCGGGTTCGCGGCCGAGGTCCTGGACGAGTGCCTTGCCGTGGAGAGCGGCCTCGATGCCGTGGACGGTCGAGGGCTCGGAACGCATGCGCTCAAGGATGTAACGGCGCTGGTCGGGAAACTCGAGCCGGCCGCGGTAGCCGTCGGCGATGTAGAAATTCCCCGCCGCGTCCTTTGCGACGCGAAAGCTGGCGGTGAAATCGGCGGTCGTGCGGGTCGAGACCGCGAGGTCGTAGCCGCGGCACCAATTCAGCCCCGGCGGCACCGTGTCGACGATCTTCGTGAACCACGGCCGCTTGAAAATGCCGCCCTCTTCCGGCGACGGGCTCTGCTGGTAGAGCGCGTTGAACATATAGCTGCCGATGGATTCTTTGATCTT
>JAUCQE010000691.1 GCA_030372865.1 Pyrinomonadaceae bacterium | reverse complement strand
GGGATATTTATTACGCGGTGGCGAACCGGCCGGCTGATTTTGACTGGAAGGAATGTCTCGACGTTGTAAGTCCGACGCGAAGGAAATGGGTGATCGTAGCGATCGGCCTGGCGCATAAGTATTTGGGGTTGGATATAAGCGACCTTCCATTTGCTGACGAGGCCAGAAATATACCTAAGTGGATAACCGATACCGTCGAGGCAGAATGGGCGACTGAAGTTCGGCTCCGGCCTATCCACACGGTATGGAAGAATCCTCGAATACTGTTTCAGCAGATCAAGAAGCGATTTCCGCCAAATCCAATTCAGGCGACGATCGAATGCGAAGGCGATTTTGACGACCGTTCGAGGCTGCCTTATCAGATTCGGAGTGTGATCAAACGCGCCATGCCGTCGGTTAAAAGGGTCGCAGGCACAGTACTGCCGCGCCGCTCGACCTCAAATGAATGACCCAAATATAAGAGTTTTGGTTGCTCTCGAAACCGCGATCCGGGGTGGGAGCATCGCGTTGTTTATTGACGGCAACAACGTCGAAACGCTATCCGGCGATTCGTCGGTCTCCCGTGCCGAGGAGCTTGTTTTATCGATCGACGGGCTTTTGCGGCGGCATTCTCTGACTCCACACGAGATCTCGCTGCTCGCAGTTTCGAACGGGCCAGGGTCTTATACGGGCGAGAGGATCGGTATATCAACGGCAATGGGTATCGGTGCCGCTCTTTCGGCACCTCTCGTGGGAATCGAACTCTTGTCAGCGATGCGTCACGCTGTTGATCACTCTGATTCACTTATCTCTGCAGTTCCAATCGGCCGGGATGACGTAGCCTGGGCCCGGGTCCATCCCGGTGATCCCGACAACTCCGGCTGGGCACCGCAGATCGGTACATTCGCCGATCTCATCGCCGACTTCAATGAAGATGTAAGTCGCACCGTCGTCGTCCACGATGATCTTTACAGGCAAATGTCGAACAAGTACCAGGAAGGAACGGCGCATACAATTGTGAACGCCGGAACCGGCCTCGCCGAATATGTCGGGATAGACGCTCTTTTCCGAGAAGACCATCCTGCCCCGCGACCCCTTTATCTGTTGAACCGATCCCGCAGCGACGGCCTTTTCTAGGTAAAGAAGATCTGATAATGCTTCTGCGCGAACTTAGAGCGTCCGACGTCGAACAACTGGTCTCGATAGCAGCGGAATCGGGTTTAAGTTATTGGCCGCCGGACGGTTTTATATCTCATTTTGCTGACACCTCGGCTTTATCCAAGGGAATAATTGCTGAATCGGGTTTGGCCGGTTTTATTGTCGCAAGGCTAATTCCGGGGGAAACTGAGGCTCTGGATGCGGAACTCCTCAATATTGGCGTATACCCGAAGTTCCAGGGCCGCGGCTACGGAGGTCTGTTGATGAACGCATTTATAGATTTCTGTACTCTGTCGAAGGTAAGAAAAGCGTGGCTCGAAGTGCGAGATTCTAATCAACGCGCGAGGTCGTTGTACAGTCGATTCGGCTTTCAAGAGATCGGCAGGCGGCGAGGTTTTTATACAGATCCCACCGAAGACGCCGTTCTTATGTGCTTAACGTTTGATCACGATGAGGATTAATTCTTGCTTTCGTTAAGCTTGAAATCGGATGACAATTTGATCTAGAATGAGGTCTGTCTCTTATACACATCTGACGCTGCCGACGAGTTCCGAA
>JAUCQE010000690.1 GCA_030372865.1 Pyrinomonadaceae bacterium | reverse complement strand
CGCTGTCTCGTGGGCTCGGAGATGTGTATAAGAGACAGGCGTGACGGATGCGATCTTCTCGACGCGGCCGCCCGCAAGCTTTTCAGCTGCAAGCCCGCCGAAGTACGACGTCGGCGTGTGCGGCAATGAGCGGTAGATGGCGTTCGCCTCGGTGCCGCGGCCCGCGCGTTCGAGCGCAAGGCCCTTTAGGAAACGCGCCTCTTCCGGCGAGGTCATCGAACCGCGGAAACCCGAAACCGTGAGCAGGTCATCGGCGGCGGAAACCGCGTCGTTCCAGCGTCCGCGATGGATCTCCATTCGCACCCTTGCCTGCAACGCGTTCGCCTCCGCGGGCTTGCCTTTGAAACGCATCGCCGTGCGGTTCACCCAATCGGCAGCCTTCGTGTATTCCTTTGCCTCGCGGTATGCGTCGATGATGTTGAGGTGAGCCGATTCGATCTTCTCGCCCTCGGGAAACATCACGACGTACTGCTCATAGACCTTCGCGGCCTCGAGGTTCTTGCCCGCACGCACGTAGCTCGCACCCTTGAAGGCGAGGCCTTCGCGGCCGTCCTTCGTGTTGAGATGGTCTTTCGTCAGCTTGTCGAACCATTCGACGGCCTTCAGGTATTCACGCTCCCACATATACGAACGAGCCGTGCCGAAGAGTGCCTTCGGAATGCCCGCGTCGTCCGGGTAAGCTTCCAAAACCTTTGCCCAATGCTCTCTCGCCTGCGGGAACATGCGGTTCGCCATGTAGGTCTCGGCCCGCGAAAGATGTTCCGCGGCGGCAAGCGTCGGGAGCTTTCCCTTAGTCTCAAGCCGCGCGGCCGTGTCGGCCTCAATGGCCCGGCGAAGCGCCGCGTCCGATGCCTGAGAAAATGCTGCGGAGACGGAAATACCGACAAGTGCAATGACGATCGCGAGTCTTTTCATATGTGTTTTACTGCAGGCAGGGGAAAGTAACTTCCGCTAGATTACCCGATTCTTAGACGGTTCGGCAACACCACGGGTTGTAAGCGGAAGCAGAACGCCGCGTTTCGGAAAGAATGCGGGCGGATGCTAAAATCACGTTTTGCTTTTACGTTAGATCTGTCTCTTATACACATCTCCGAGCCCACGAGACAGCG
>JAUCQE010000689.1 GCA_030372865.1 Pyrinomonadaceae bacterium | reverse complement strand
TATGTCAAAGGGAAATCTAGCAAAGGTACAAGGAAATGCTCGGCAAACGCTGACGGTCGCGAAGGCCGCCGAGTCGGTGTCGAACGACCTCGACAAGGTTATCCACGAGCGCATGCGGCTCGGCATTATCAGCGCTCTTGCGGCGAACGACAAGCTCAGCTTTTCTGACCTCAAAACGCTGCTCGACACGACCGACGGCAACATCAGCGTCCATGCCCGAAAGCTCGAAGAGGCAGGATATCTGACCGTTAAAAAATCATTCGCCGGCCGCACGCCGCTGACCGAATACAAGATAACCGCCGCCGGCCGCACGGCCCTCGAGAAATACCTCGATCACATGGAAGCGCTTATAAAAGCGATGAAGGGAAGATAGATGCCGAATGCTAAACAGGATGCACAGTAAGTACCTAAAAGATCCGCTGACGCTTATCCGTTCGACGTTTCTGGTCGGGTTCGTTTCGATGGGCCAGGTAATCGCATTCATGTTCCTCTATAGCGCGGCCGCCGAGATATACACGATCGCTTACGGCCCGATAAAAGGCGATCTGGCTTACGGCATCGGGCTTCACCATTCGCTTTACCTGCTCGGTGTGCTTTCAGCGGCGAATGCGGTCGTGCAGATATTCGCTGACAGCCGCGGGACAAGGTGGCTCGCTACCGTAAACACTTCGCTGCTCTGGCTTTTCTTCTGGGCAGACATCCTGCCCGAGATGCCTAACCGGTTCCTGCTGGTCTCGGTGGCAGGTATCACAACTTTTTTGATAACAATGCTCTTTTTCTATCGCATTCCAGCTAAGTACGCAGTTGAAGGCAGTGTCGAAGTTATATGAAGAGGTTGCGCAGGATAACCGGATCAGACACCCGCCTCCGGGCCGCCGTGTTTTTTGCTCTTAATATTTTTGTCTCTGTTGGCTGCGGACCGGCTTGGGAAGGTTGGGGCGAATGGGACGGAGAAGTGATCGCCCGGGTGCCAAGCCCTGACTCAGCTGTCGAAGCAATCGTTGTAGAAGGCAGTCTGGGGGCGACCACCGGCTTTAGCTCCCGGGCCTATATCGTGCCCGCGGGAACCGAGTTTGACAACAAGACAGAAGCCTGTCTCTTATACACATCTCCGAGCC
>JAUCQE010000688.1 GCA_030372865.1 Pyrinomonadaceae bacterium | reverse complement strand
CGCTGTCTCGTGGGCTCGGAGATGTGTATAAGAGACAGGCTTGAGCGGACAGCCGATGTACGCGCCCGCTTTTTTTAAGCGGGCGATATTGTGGCGGATGCGCGGCTCGCTGTAAACGAACAGCGGCGTGCCGTGCTCGCGTGCCAGCTCGACCGCGTCGTGGCCGTCAATAAACAAACGGCCATCGCGGACGGTGAGGAAATCTTCAATTTGCCAGGAAGGTGTCATCTACGTATCTCTATACCTGTGCCTCTTGGGTGCAATCCCGGGAGCGAGATCGGGAGCTTGCCGGTTACATCCTGTTGGCCAAGGAGCGACCTTGCGGCGGCGCGTTGGAGGCTGGGCATGTCGCCGTATGCAACGATATAGGTTTTCATTTCCGGGAACGAGGCGAGGATGTACGGATTGCCGAACGCGATGCCGATGACCTTTTTGCCGGAGGCGAGGGCTTCGCGAAGAATAGCGGCACCGTTCTCGGGAATGCCGACGCTGTTCTTTGCTCCGGAGCGGACGCGGCCGTAGAGGCCGACGATAACGGTGTCGGATTCGGCGACCATCTTGCGTGCGGCGGCGGCCTGTTCGGCGAGCGAATTTTCCTGCAGGTACGCCGAGGGAACTCGGAGGCCGCCCGACCGCAGGGCACCGACAAGCGGGCCCATCGTGCCCGGGCCGTCAAAACCGTTCGAGATGCCGAGGACGGAGACCTTCCCGCCGTTCTTCAACGGCAAAGTACCGTTTTCGTGGCGGACGAGAGTGATAGCTTTCTCTGCTATCTCATCGGCGAGCTTTGTCGATTCGGGACCGGAGACGATGCGGTCGATCTGGTCGAGCGGCGTCATCTTTTGTTCGGTCAAGCCGACGGCGTGTTTCCAGGCTAGTTGGCGGCGGACGGATTCATCGAGGCGGGCCATCGGGATGCGGCCGCTGGCGACGGCGGCTTTGAGGCCTTTTAGCATTGCATCGACGTTCTCGGGTTTTTCAAGGATGTCAGTGCCCGCGAGGAACGCGCGGACGCCTGCCTCTTCCTGCGTGAAATAGAGCGTCAGGCCGCTCATCGACATCGCGT
>JAUCQE010000687.1 GCA_030372865.1 Pyrinomonadaceae bacterium | reverse complement strand
AGCGCTGTCTCGTGGGCTCGGAGATGTGTATAAGAGACAGACTATGGACTACGGTGCGTGTAGAAGATCGTGTCATGTCGGCGGGTCTGCGATAAATTCGGTCATAGATTTGTTGGAATAGAGAATTGGCGTACGAAAGCGTTGGGGTGGTTGAGAACGGAGCGGTTTCATCCCGGGGTGACTACACGGCATTCGGGGAAGAGAGCATAACTGCTGAACGAGCCTCGGGTCTCGGCTACACCAGTTCTCAGGACGGCGTCAGGAAAGGCTACACCGGCTACGAGAAAGACACCGAATCCGGCCTCGACTTCGCCCAGGCCAGATACTACAACTCGGTCCACGGCCGATTCACCAGCGTCGACCCGTTGACCGCTTCTAGCTCGGCTTCGCAGCAGCCAGAGTAAATACCACCAGTTTCCAGTAGCGAGTTTTCAGTTCCCAGTTTTTTTCTGACTTCCCAGACTTCCTAGACTGTCGAGACTTCCCAGACTGTCCAGACTGCCCAACTGCGCTATACTGCCCGCATATGAAGAGGACAGTTGGGTTTGTTTTGGCGATCTGCATTGTTGCGGTGCAGGTGGTGATGGTGCCGGTTTCGGTTTTGGGCCAGCGGACGCAGAAGCCGGTTTTGCTCGGGCGAAAGTGGGTGGCGATCACGGGCAAGCCGCTTGCGGCGACGGCGGGAGCGGCGATCTTTCACAAGGGCGGGAACGCGGTCGATGCGGCGTGTGCGATGATCGCGGCGACCTCGACGATGTGGGACACGCTCGGCTGGGGCGGCGAGACGCAGGCGCTCGTTTACAATCCCAAGACGCGGAAGGTGATCGGCATAAACGCTCTCGGCTTTGCCCCGACAGGTGCGACGGCTGATTTCTACAGGTCGAAGAACATGGCTTACCCGCCGGAGTACGGCCCGTATTCTGCGGTCACGCCGGGAACGCCGGGCGGCATAATGGTGATGCTCGCCGAATACGGAAAGCTGAGCCTGAAGGACATCCTTGCTCCGTCGATAGAAATGGCTGACGGCTTTCCGATGGACGCCGGCACGGCGGGAAGGATCGAGCGCAACAAGGATTGGCTTAAAAAATGGAAATATTCCCGCGAGGTAATGCTGCCGCATCCGGGCCGCAAAGATGAAGGCCCGGTAGAGGGCGAGATCTTTCGGCAGCCAGACCTTGCGGCTACGCTCAGAAAGCTGGTCGAGGCCGAAGAGAACGCGCTGAAGTCCGGCAAGAGCCGCAAGGACGCGATAATGGCTGCGTACGACCGGTTCTACACTGGCGACATTGCCAAAGAGATCGTCCGCGGCGCACGCGAAGAGGGTGCGCTGATCACCGAGGCCGATCTCGCGAAATGGCGGGTGAAGATCGAGGAGCCTGAGAAGGTCAATTATAAGGGCGTCGATGTCTATAAGCTGACATTCTGGACGCAGGGCCCGGCGATGCTGCAGGCGCTGAACATACTCGAGAATTTTGACCTGAAAGCGATGGGCTACAACAGCCCGAAGTACATCAACACGATATATCAGGCGATGAGCCTCGCCTTTGCGGACCGCGATTTCTACTACGGCGATCCCGATTTCGCACCCGAAGAACCGGGCAAAGGCCTGCTTTCGAAAGAATATGCACGTGAGCGGGCAAAGCTGATCGACCCCGAAAAGAACAATGCCGCGATCAAGCCCGGCGATCCGTATCCTTTTCAGAACGGCGTGAATCCTTTTAAGAACCACCTCGATAACTGGAAGATCGTGCCGGCCCTGTCTCTTATACACA
>JAUCQE010000686.1 GCA_030372865.1 Pyrinomonadaceae bacterium | reverse complement strand
CGCTGTCTCGTGGGCTCGGAGATGTGTATAAGAGACAGATATCAGCGTGAGGGAAAATCGTATTTGATGATCGGGATCGGGTGTACCGGCGGCAAGCACCGCTCAGTGATGGTCGCGAATGAGCTTGCAGCGCGGCTACAGGGCGAGAATTTCGAGATTTCTGTCGCCCATCGCGATATGCAAAAATAGGGAGTCCGTATGAATAGAATCGGAGGAGTCATCGTCTCTCACGGTCAACTTGCCACGGAGTTGCTGTCGGCGGCAGAGACGGTGGTCGGCGATCTCAGCCATATTACCGCCGTTTCGATCGGGTGGCACGACGACGTTGAGGCGGCGAAGGCGGAGATCGAACGTGCCATTAAAACGGTATCGTCCGGGGCGGGCGTCCTCGTGATGACCGACATGTTCGGCGGCACACCGACAAATATTTCGGCTATGTTCCTTAAAGAGGACGAGGTCGAAATAGTGACGGGCGTTAATTTGCCGATGGTGATCAAGCTTGCGTCCTACAACAAGGAAGCGAGCCTCTCCGAGGTGGCAAAAGTTGTCGAGGAACAGGGTAAGCAGTCGATCTACCGGACAGCTGCACTGCTGGAACCGCACAAGGGAAAATGAAATGATCGAGGGAACCGTCACGATCGTTAATCCGCTTGGCCTGCACGCTCGTGCAGCGGCTCAACTGGTAAAGCTTGCGGGGTCGTTCAAGAGCAAGATAACGATCGTGCACACGGGGCGTGACGTCTTTGCCGATGCGAAATCGATCCTCAGCGTCCTGACGCTTGCGGCATCTATAGGAACGCAGCTGGGGATACGGGTCGAGGGAGAGGATTGTTCCGCCGCGTTTGAGGCGGTTGTTGGTTTATTCGAGAAAGGGTTTGGGGAGATATAAAGAAAATATGGTCTTAGGTTCGCAGTCGGGAAATGGGAAAAGTGTTTCGTTGATCGGCGTGCCATTGGGTTTCGGTGCAGGACGGACGGGAAGCGAGCTCGGCGTTAACGCAATGCGGCTCTCGCCGGTCCGTGGAAAGTTCCTTTTGGACCATATCGCGGAACTCGGATACGATGCACGCGACGAAGGTGACGTCGAGGTAATAGCTCCTTTGGCGCAGGCGGCAAGCGGCGACAATCCGAAGCATTTGAAAGAGATGCTGGACTCTTCGGAGAAAATGGCCGCAAAACTCAAGAAGGTGCTTGGCGAGGGACGATTTCCGGTAATCTTGGGCGGCGACCACTCGATCGCTATCGGGACGTTTTCCGGGGTATCGTCGTTTTTCCGTGAACGAGGCGAAGAGGTCGGACTAATCTGGTTCGACGCACATGCCGACATTAATACGCCGGAAACTTCGTCAAGCGGCAACATTCACGGGATGCCGCTAGCGGTGCTTCTAGGTGAGGGGCCGTCAGAACTCGTTAGCCTCGATGGGTTTTCGCCAAAGCTGAATCCGAATTACTTCGCCCATGTCGGGGCGAGGGATATCGATCCAGGCGAGCGGTCGCGGGTGGAACAGCTCGGCCTTCGTGCGAACTTTTTTACGATGAGCGACATCGACAAACGCGGCATGCTCGCTTGTGTCCAGGATGCTATTGCGATCGCATCGCAGGCACCCGGCGGATATGCCGTCACGTTTGATGTCGACATGATCGATCCGCGTTTTGCTCCCGGCTCAGGAACGCTGGTCCGCGGCGGGGCTACCTATCGAGAAGCACACCTTGCGCTCGAGGTTATCGCCGAAGACCGGCGGATGCGGTCGTTTGAGATCGTTGAGGTCAATCCTTTGCTCGACCAGTCAAATATAACCGTCGAACTCGCGTGCGAGCTCGTACTTTCGGCACTCGGCAAGACAATTCTCTAGTACGTAGTAAATCAACAATGAAGAAGAAGATCGGCGTAATTTTTGGTGGGCGTTCGGGAGAACATGCGATCTCGATCCGGTCGGCGAAGACGGTTGTTGCGGAGATAGACCGGGAAAAATACGAGATCATTCCCATCGCGATCACCGAAGACGGCCGGTGGCTTGATCCGCAGCGTTCGGCGGCGCTACTCGGGCCCGTCTTCACCGATGATGACGACGAGGCTATTGCAAAGCTTCCGAGCGGCTATTCGGGAATATTCGGTGATACAAGAAGCGGCGGCGTTTCGATCATAAGCGAGTCGAAAGTTTCGGACATAAAGCTGGACGTTGTGTTTCCGGTCCTTCACGGTACGTACGGCGAAGACGGAACCATACAAGGTCTGCTCGAAATGGCCGACATTCCATATGTTGGCTGCGGCGTACTGGCTTCGTCTTGCGGTATGGATAAGGTCACGATGAAGGCCCTTTTTCGCGAAGCAGCCTTGCCGATCTGCAAACACGTTTCTTTCTTACGCAGCGAATGGGAGAAAGACCGGGAACGCATAATCAAACAGGTTGAAGAGACTCTCGGATATCGGTGTTTCGTAAAACCTGCGAATCTCGGATCTTCGGTAGGTGTTTCCGGTGCAGGAAACGCTGAAGAACTTTCGAAATCGATCGACACTGCGGCGAAGTACGATCGCAAGATTATCGTCGAAGAAGCTTTGGAGATGCGTGAGATCGAATGTGCCGTGCTCGGTAATGATGCTGCGACGGCTAGCCGCCCCGGCGAATACATCATCATGGACCCGAGTAAGGCATTTTTGGACTACACGGAAAAATACTCGGGGACGGGGAACAATGAGTTCGTGGTTCCGGCACCGGTCGATGAAGGCCTTGAGTCGAGGATCCGCGAGATGGCTATCACGGCCTTTCGGGCGGTAGACGGCTCGGGCCTTGCCCGTGTCGACTTCTTTCTTGTGAATGAGACCGGGGAATTGCTGGTCAATGAGATAAACACGATGCCTGGTCTGACCGACGCATCGGGCTTTCCAAAGATGTGGGCCGGCAGCGGGAAGGAGTTCAGCGTGGTGATCGAGGAACTAATCGAACTTGCTTTCGAACGCCACAAGGATAAATCGCGAAACCGTACGTCCTTAGGGTGTTAGTTCGTTGCCGCTGTGTATCCTTTTCGCGTTTTAATAGTCAGGTTCGGCCGGGCGACCCGGAGTTCAATGCTTCGCCATTTACCGTCTTTCTTCATGTTCGCAGGTTCGTAGCCGAGCGTGTATTGAACGCCAAGTTCTTCAACAAATCCTGTAAACGCTTCTCGTAGTCGCGCTCCCCCCGGAGTTTCAACGAACGTCCCGCCTGATCTTTCGGCAAAATTACGCAAAACCGCCCGATTAGCAAGGACTGCGGATGTTCGCTCACCACTCGCGGCCATATCGACTGTAAAGATAACGGCGTTGGCTGCCAATGCTTCTCTGAGAGCCTTGTCGGCGGACCTGCCGCTCATCGTATCTGCACCATCTGAAAGGACGATAATGGCCCTGCGTTTCTCGGACCGTTTTGAAAGCTCTTGAGCGGCCGTAAATACTGCATCATTCAGAGCTGTCATTCCTTCCGAGCGGAGGTCGAATATTTTCTCGGAAACGTCGCGGCTGTTTGAGAAGTCTTGAACGAGTTTTATCTTCGAGTCGAAGCGGTAGATCGAAACAGAGTCTGTTTCTCGGATGCCTTCCAGGAACTTGATCGCAGCCGCGCGGGCGAGGCTCACATTCGCACCCATGCTTCTGGAAGTATCAAGCAATACGACGGCAGCGAACGGCGTCTCTTCGGATTGAAAGAAATCTGTTTTTTGCTGTATAC
>JAUCQE010000685.1 GCA_030372865.1 Pyrinomonadaceae bacterium | reverse complement strand
GCCCAGCCCCAGCTGACGACCTGAAGGCCGCCGCCGCTGAGGCTTGCGTAGAACGTTGACTGCGACGTCGGGGTTGCACCGGGACGCTGAACGCTGAAGTCGAACTTGCCGTCGCCGTCGTAATCGCCGGGTGCGGTGAAGTCGGTCGCAAGGCCAAACTGTTGGGCGACGAAGCCGCCGTCTGAACTGCGAAGCACGTACCAGATCATCGCGCCGTTTGAGCGGCGGACAACCGCAAGATCCGTCTTGCCGTCTCCGTCGTAGTCGCGTGCGACCGGTTCATCACCGGTTACGCCAAACTGGACCGCACTGAAACCGCCGTCCGAACTGCGGAGCCAGTACCATACTCCGGTCGTGTCGCGCCAAACTGCAAGGTCGCCTTTGCCGTCGCCGTCAAAATCGCCAGGCGTCATGAAATCTTCATTTGAGAGCCCGAAAGTCTGAATGAGGAAACCGCCGTTGCTCTTCAGGTAATACCAAACGTTCGTGCTCGGGCGAAAAACGCCGTAATCGGCCTTGTTGTCGCCGTCCGTATCGACCGCTTTGCGGAGCGTAAGCTGGCCGAACGCCGGGACACAGAGCATGAAGGCAGCCGCAACTAGAACGCTTATCCTGCCGACGTTAAAAAATTGTCTCATCGTTTAATTCCTGTAAAAGTAGATTCGAGGCTCTTTCTGACCCTGCAAACCAAAATTGCGAGAACTACAAATATACAATCTAAAATGCAGTCTTTGCAAGAAATTAGGGCTCTTTGCCGCCTTTTGCCGGCCGGCCTTTTAGCAGTGGTACGGCACTTAGACGCCGACACCCTTATAAAAGTTGGAAAACCCGCCTATTTTTAGTTATTTCCCGTCCGCGACTGCACTATCGTGACCTGCTGGCCGCCGATATTAATTGTCGCGGAACGCGTTATCGTCGGGTTTACACCGACCCTAAAGCTGACCGTACCGCTGCCGGAAGCGGCCGCCGGCGATTCGATCCTGATCCAGTTCACGCTGCTCGTGACCGAATAATCGCAATTAGACAGTGTCGAGACCGGGATGGAAAAGACACCGCCCTTGGTAGGAATGGCCATCGAGGACTGCTCCGGTGCGATGGTGCAGACCGTCGGGTTGCTCAATGCGGCGAATACGTTCAACCGCCCGCCGCTGCGGTAAAAATTATTGAAATTCGGTATCTGGTCGACCGTGTTGATCAGCGTTGCCTTAAGCGAGGCGACTGAAAGCGACGGGTTGTGGGCCGCCAATAATGCCGCGGCACCCGTGACGTGCGGCGTCGCCATCGACGTTCCGCTCAGGTTACCGTAGCTCGTGTCCGAACCGTTCGTCGTGCTGCGGATGCCGATGCCCGGTGCCGCAAGGTCCACCGAATTAACGCCGTAATTATAGAAACGAGTATCGTCGACATTCGTTGCTCCGACGGCGAGAATGCTCGGCGACGTATAGCTTGCCGGATAGAACGGCGAAACGTCGTTGTTCGTTCCGGAGTTGCCCGCGGCAAATACGTTAAGTATCCCGGCATTGCCGAGTGCGTCGATCGCGTCCTTCGTCGCCTGGTCGTAAGCACACGCTTCGAGACAGCCGCCGTATGAATTGTTGGTCACGCGGATGTTCACGCCGCGTTCCTTCATCATCCTTACGTAGCTGTAGGCATTTATCAGCATCGCCGACGTCGTATCGCTGCCGCTCGGGCTGTAGATCTTGATGGTCATCAGCTTGACGGTCCAGTTCACACCGACCACGCCGATGCCGTTGTTGCCTACCGCTCCGATCGTTCCCGCGACGTGCGTGCCGTGGCCGTTTTCGTCGGAAGGGTTGCCGTCGTCATAGCGAAAATCCCATCCGTAATAGTCGTCAATGAACCCGTTGCCGTCGTCGTCTATGCCGTTTGTCGGCGTTTCACCCGGGTTCGTCCAGAGATTTGCCGCAAGGTCCGTGTGCGTCAGACGCGTTCCCGTGTCGATCACGGCGACCACCACGCTCGGGCTGCCGGTCGAAAGGTCCCATGCCTGCGGCATTTTGATCTTTGCCATGCCGTACATACCGGTCAGCGGGAAATCCGGGTCGTTCGGCGTCGCTGCCAGACGGTAATAAAAATTCGGCTGTACCTCGACGACCGACATCGCAGAGCGAAAACGCTTCACCGCGTCTTCGACCGCAAGGCCTTCGGGCAAGACGATCCGATGCCATCCGAGGTCGCCGAGCCTTTCCGACGAGCGTGTTCCGAAACGCGCGTTCAGGCCGTCAATCGATTCGTCGGAAACACCCTTGGCAAACTTTACGAGCACCTCGTTCTTGACGTGCGTGTCAGCCTTTGCCTGCCCGAAAACGGCGGCCGCCGCGAGCAGTAACACAGTGATCGATATGAGGCAGCGAAAGTACATCTTTAATTCTTGGGTGTATTGGCTTTTGCAGAACGCCGGAACGACGCCCAGACCTTCGATTATAGACACGAAGAGCACGAAAACCCTAGAAAAATGTTAAGGATAAAATGATGCGGGTATTAAGGAAAGATGATGGGGCGGCTAGTGGGAATCGAACCCACGACATCCAGAACCACAATCTGGCGTTCTAACCCCTGAACTATAGCCGCCATGTACGGAATTTCAAAACTCGCCCCCGGCACGACTCGAACGTGCGACCCACAGCTTAGAAGGCTGTTGCTCTATCCGGCTGAGCTACGGGAGCATATCAAAAAGCAATCTACGATGTTAGCGAGTGGCGGCGAGTTAGTCAACTAAATCGCCGCCCTAGTCCGTCGTCGCCGCAGCCCGCTTCGTCTCGGAGATCTTTGCGATCATTTGATCGAACACTTCGGAGAGGTCGAGATCAGACGTGTCGATCACTACCGCATCCTCGGAAATAGTTAGCGGCGAGTCCTCGCGGGAAACGTCGCGTTCGTCGCGCTGGTTTATTTCCGAGAACGTCTGCTCGTATGTCGAGTCGCGGCCCTTTGCCATGTCCTCTTCAAAACGTCGGCGGGCACGAGCTTCCGGCTTCGCGGTGAGGAAAAATTTAATGTCCGCGTTCGGGAAAACGACGCTCCCGATGTCGCGGCCCTCAAGCACGCAGCCGTTCGGCGCCGATTCGCCGATCTCACGCTGATGCTCGACCATTATGCGGCGAACCTCCGAGATGGTCGAAACGATCGACGCCGCCTGGGCCACGTCAAGCGTTCTGATCTCGGATGAAACGTCGTCGCCGTCCAAAAATATCTTCAGGTCGTCGGGCTTGCCGCGGAGCTCTATCTTTGCGGCGGCCGCGATCCCAGCGATCTTTGCCGTATCTTCCCACGCAGCACCGGCACGCATCGCCGCGACCGCGACCGCGCGGTACATCGCACCCGTGTCCAGATAAAGCAGGTCCAGTTGTTTAGCGAGCATCTTGCCCAGTGTCGATTTACCCGCACCGGACGGCCCGTCGATAGCGATGATCATTGGGATAATTCTATCGAATTTCCCGCTTTTGTCATTAGTGCCCGATCATTTGCCGAACACC
>JAUCQE010000684.1 GCA_030372865.1 Pyrinomonadaceae bacterium | reverse complement strand
GAGATCTACACCGTTCGGAACTCGTCGGCAGCGTCAGATGTGTATAAGAGACAGGAGCTGCCCTTTTCGGCGGCGATGTCGAGATATATAAGCGGTTGGAAGGTCGGGATCGGCGAGATATGTTCGCCGCACGCACCGGCGATGACCCTTATCTTTGTGCCGCCGCTTTCGATGAGCGGTAAAGATTCTTTTGGAAAGTGATCAAATGCCGGCTCGATCGCGCGTTTGTCGTGCGGCAATCCGACCCAGCTTTGCAGGCCGTGAATTCTCGGCTGGGTTTCGATGACCTGTTCCGCGTGGGTGATGCCCTTGCCGGATGTCATCCAATTGACATCGCCGGGCGAGATCATCTGTTCAAAGTCGAGAGAATCTGTGTGAAGTATCTCGCCGTCAAAAAGATAGGTGACGGTCTGCAACCCGACGTGCGGATGCGGAGGAACGTCGAACAATTCGGGAGTTATATCGGGTTGATCGAAGTGGTCGAGAAAGACGAAGCCGCCGACGCGCCGCAATTCTCGCCGCGGCAATGCCCGGTACACAACAAAATTGCCCGGAAGCATCGATTCGCGGGCGGGAAGGACTTTCTCGATCGTGCAGTTCATATATTTGCCGCTTAGTGTAACGCAACACACTCAGTCGCGGGAAATTTCGCGTGTCAGATCGCCCGGCTGACATCTCCGCGTCGGAAAGTGACGTAAATGCTGGCCTTTTTGCTTTGTTTGCAAGCGGGCGGCGTGGCTCGTTCTTTGCGTTAGATAGTGCGGACACGAGTATCCGGCTGCCTGGATCATGTTTCCATGGCGGCCGAGCTTCCACGGCCGGTCCAAGGAGGAGCTGAAATGTTAGAACAGATCGAAAAACCAAATGGAAAGCTTTCGATCCAGGACGCGGTCAATTTTGTCGGCCGTGCGGCAAAGACTAAGATCGACGCCGATGAATGGAAGGCCAAGGCCGAACACCTCTACGAAGACACGATCGATGAAACCCGTCGGCTCGCGAAGAAAGCAAAGTATGCGACGGAAGACCTGATCGACGACACCGAACACATGATCAAGAAGGAGCCGTTCAAGGCTGTCGGAGTTACATTCGGCGTAGGTATCGGGTTAGGAATGCTGGCCGGATGGATGTTCGGCAAGATGATCCATCATTGTAAGAATGAGGCCGAGCATTAGTTTCTTTCGTTAGTTCGGAGCTAACGACGAAAGGGCGGTCCGCATCGCGCGGCCGCCCTTTCATATTTAGAGACATAACAGAACTACGGTCGCAGCCTGTAGAGCATGCGGGGGAACGGGATCGTTTCGCGGACGTGTTCGATGCCGCACATCCAGGCGACGGTGCGTTCGATGCCCATTCCGAAACCGGCGTGGGGGACGCTGCCGTAACGGCGGAGGTCGAGATACCATTCAAAGATATCCTGCGGCAGGCCATGGTGAGCAAGCTGTTTCTCGAGGTATTCCAGATTCGCCGCGCGTTCGCCGCCGCCGATGATCTCGCCGTATCCTTCGGGTGCGAGAAGGTCGATGCCGAGAGCGCACTCGGGACGGTCCTTGTCGACCTCGAAATAGAAGCCCTTGATCGCGGTCGGGAAATGATGGACGAAGACCGGCAGGCCGAACTGCTTCGAAAGATACGTCTCATCAGGGGCACCGAAATCGCCGCCCCATTCGAAGTTGTTCTCAAGTTCGCCTTTCTGATGGCCTTCCTGAAGCATCTTTACGGCGTCGTCGTAATGGACCCGAGGGAACGGGCCCTTAATCTCCTCGAGCTTCGTGATGTCGCGCTCAAGTATTTCCAGTTCATGGCGACGTTCATTAAGTACGCGGTCGACGATCTGGAGGATCAATCCTTCGCCGAGGTCCATCATGTCTTCGTATCCGGCAAATGCAACCTCCGGCTCGACCATCCAGAACTCTGTAAGATGCCGCCGGGTCTTTGATTTCTCCGCTCGAAAGGTGGGGCCGAAGGCGTACGACTTTCCGAAAGCAGCCGCCGTCGCTTCGTTATAAAGCTGGCCGGATTGCGTCAGATACGCTTTGTCATCGCCGAAGTATTCGACCTCAAACAAGGTCGTCGTGCCTTCACAAGCGGCTGGCGTAAAGATCGGCGTGTCAGCCAGTGTAAAGCCGAGATCGTCGAAATAATCACGGACAGCTTTAATGACCGTATGACGTACCCGAAGAATGGCATGCTGGCGTTTCGAACGGATCCAGAGATGGCGATGGTCCATCAGGAACTCGGTGCCGTGTTCTTTGGGCGTGATCGGATAATCGTGCACGTTCTGCAGGACCTCGAGGCCCGTTACGTCGATCTCGACGCCGATAGGCGAACGCGCGTCCTCTTTAACGCTGCCGGTCACGACGATCGAAGATTCTTGCCCGAGCCCCTTGGCCGTCTCGAAAACCTCTTCGTTGTTTCCCTTGAAAACGACACACTGGACAATGCCGGTACCGTCACGAAGCTGGAGGAAAACGAGTTTGCCGCTCGAACGGGAATTATAAAGCCAACCCTTGAGGGTTACTTCTTCTCCGATATGCGCTTTTAACTGCTCGATGTATATCTGTTTCATATTCAGGCCGAAACTAAATTTTAGTTGAAACGGTCGAAACAGACAAAAGCGATATGGGGCGAATGGGCAGCTTTACGCGAACCTGACAGGTAACCCCCTGGGGTTAAGTCGCGGGACGCCTTTCAGGAGTAGCGCCGTAAGGTTATGATATCTGGCATAGATGTCAGATCCCGCAAAGAAGAAAAAGGTCAATTACGCATCTGCATGGGCCGAAGCTCGCAAGATCGTATGGAATGCCCGATACCGATTGGCGGTCGGAAGCGTTCTAATGCTGATCTCGAGGCTCGCAAGTATGGTGCTGCCGGCTTCCACGAAATATATCGGCGACGAGGTCTTCGTAAAGCAACGCTATGAGTTGTTGAAATGGATCGCTCTCGCCATCGGAATTTCGACTTTAGTTCAGGCGATCACCTCATTTTCGCTTTCCCAGATCCTCGGGGTTGCAGCTCAGCGTGCAATTACTGAAATGCGGAAGCGCGTTCAGAGCCATATCGAACGCCTGCCGATCTCATACTTCGACTCAACACAGAGCGGACAGCTCATATCGCGGGTGATGAATGACGCTGAAGGCATTCGCAATCTTGTTGGGACCGGGCTCGGACAGATACTTGGCAGCATCGTGACGGCGACGATCTCGATAGGCGTGCTCTTTTATCTGAACTGGCAATTAACGGCGGCGATGATCGTTGTACTGCTGGCGTTTGTGGGTGCCTTGCTGTACGCATTTAAAGCTCTCCGGCCGGCATTTCGGGAACGCGGGCAGATCACCGCCGAAGTTACCGGACGACTTGGCGAAAGCCTAGGCGGCATACGTATCGTTAAGGCATATACAGCTGAGAAACGGGAAGATCTCAGCTTTGCCCGCGGGGCTCACAGGCTTTTCAGGAACATTGCGAAGACCGTTACCGGGATCTCGGCGGTCTCGTCGTTCTCGGCGATCATTATCGGGGCAATTGCGGTCGTTATGATCGTCATCGGCGGCAACGCTGTGCAGGCCGGAACGATGACATTGGGCGACTTCCTGATGTATATCTCGTTCACGTTCCTACTCGCAATGCCGATCATCGAACTAACGTCGATCGGTACTCAGATCACGGAAGCTCTGGCCGGGCTGGACCGCATCCGCGAGATCATGTCGATGCCAACCGAAGTCGATCAGGACAAACAACGCCGTCCGCTGCCGCAAGTTAAGGGCGAGATCGAGTTCGAAAATGTGGAGTTCGAGTATGACGCGGGTGTCCCCGTCCTGCGAGGCGTTTCCTTCCTTGCTGAAGCCGGTGCCACGACGGCGTTGGTCGGTTCGAGCGGATCGGGGAAATCGACCATACTGAGTCTTGTCCTCAACTTCATTAAGCCAACAACGGGAACCGTGAAGGTGGACGGACTCGACCTGCAGTCGGTTAGGCTGCGGGATTATCGCCGGCACCTCGGGGTCGTGCTCCAGGATAATTTTCTTTTTGACGGAACGATACTCGACAATATTCGGTTTGCGAATCCTGAGGCATCTCTGGAGGACATCCGCGAAGTATGCCGCGTAGCGAACGCGGACGAGTTCATTTCCAAGTTTCCGGATGAATACGACACGGTCGTCGGCGAACGCGGCGTAAAGCTCTCCGGCGGGCAGCGACAGCGGATCGCCATAGCAAGGGCACTTCTTGCAGACCCGCGGATACTTATCCTCGACGAGGCGACCTCTAGCCTAGACAGCGAATCCGAAGCGTTGATACAAGAAGGCCTGAATCGGCTGCGCAGCGGAAGAACAACCTTCGTGATCGCTCACAGGTTGTCTACGATACGCAGTGCGGACCAGATCCTGGTCGTCGAAGCCGGTGAGATAATCGAACGCGGCCATCACGACGAGCTGATAGCTTTGAATGGCCGGTATAAGCAGCTCTACGATAAGCAGTACCGTTTCGAACAAAACCTGTTTGTAAACCCGGGTGAAGATTTCACCCATCGGAAAGATGACACTCTAGCAAGTTCGAAACTCTAGATCGAAACAATTGCCCATATTATGCAAACACAAAACTACTCAAATCACGTTCGTTGGTTTCCGCTTTTCCATTTCGTCGTTTCACCGCTGCTTTTTGTTCTCTTGATATGGAATGCGGTGAGGCTCTATCAAGTGCCGTCATGGGACGCGGCGATGAATCTGGTTTTCGTTTTCACCGTGATCTTGGTAGCCCTCGCGGCAAGAATGCAGGCATTAAAGGCGCAGGACCGTGTGATAAGGCTTGAAGAAAGGCTCCGTTACGCTGCTTTGCTGAGCCCGGAACTGGCCGCGAAAGCCTCGGAACTGCCTCTTTCGCGAGTGATCGCGTTGCGGTTCGCCTCGGATTCGGAACTTGAATCTCTGATCGCCAAGGTGATCAATAAGGAGCTTGCGACGCCAAAGGATATCAAGCTTGCGATCAAAGATTGGCGCGGCGACTTTGTTAGGGTGTAAGCGTGCTTTAAAGCATAGAGGGCCGACGAAAGCCCAACTAGTACGTGTTGCCCAGCGTTCGAAGCTGATC
The DNA here is from genome assembly GCA_030372865.1 of Pyrinomonadaceae bacterium. Lineage (GTDB taxonomy): Bacteria > Acidobacteriota > Blastocatellia > Pyrinomonadales > Pyrinomonadaceae > OLB17. The sequence goes on along the minus strand of JAUCQE010000684.1, from coordinate 15,653 downwards.
TTTTGCTCGCGCGGTTGCGGCGGCTTTGGATAGAACACGTCCTTTGCCGCCCGAAACCGCTAACTAAGCGCGATTACTATAAAAAGCGTGAAGACCAGAAATAGCCGGAGCACATCAGGAATTCAATTCCTGCGTAAGTATATTTCTGAGAACGGGGAATCGGTTTAGATTTTCGATCGCTCTTAAGACGATGCGGAACATCGGATCAATGAACTGAATAAAGTGCGTTTTACCGCGGTTTGCGGACTGAAACGAAAACGTGCCTGCCGCTTTCAAACAGCGTTGAATGGTCTGCAGGCGGAATTCGTATGCAAAGGCATCCTCATCGAGCTTCGCAAGCCCAAGTGCTGCACGCTCTTCAAGAAAATACCGTCGTTTTGCAGCGAGCCAATCCGCTGTCGGAAGTTTGGTAATTCGATCAAGCAATAATGAAACGAGGTCGTAGGCAACTGACCCGATCCGTGCGTCCTGATGATCAATAATGCGAAGATCTCCGCGGCTATCGATCATCAAATTCGCTGCATGAAAATCGCGATGGCAAAGCACAGTGGCTCGCGATTCAAGTTCTTCGCAAAGCTCACGAAACTCTGCTCGAAGATCTTCAAGTAAGTCCCCTTGCAGTGGCCTGTTCTTGAGCGTCGAAAAATAATGTTCGGCGAAAAACTCTAACTCCCATTGGAGCTTTTCGACGTCAAATTTAAGTCGCGAAGCGACGGAACCACTGTCGTAGGCCGTGGCGGTAGCTTTCTGAATTCTGGCGATGAGCGTAATGGCTTCGTTAAGCAAACGATCGCGTTCGGCATCAGATACGTCGGCGAGGACCTGCCGAAGGATCATATCGCCAAGGTCCTCCTGTACAATAACGCCCAAGGCTTCGTCATAATCGTATATTTCCGCGACCGGTAAACCGTTCGAACGAAAAAGCCCGGTGACGTCCAGAAAAGACTGCTCGCCCGCTATGAATGAATCAGGATAGACACACGCGATGGCCGTTGAGCCACCCCAAACGATACGAAAATACTCCCGGGTGGAAGCATCAGGAGAAAGCTCGACGATACTGTGACGTCCGCCTCGCTTATCAAGATACGCCTCAAGCCTTTGTCGAAGATCACTCATGTCCTAGTTAAGCGGAACGATGTAGTTCTCCCCTTGAATGTACCCTCGAAGAGCCTTCTCCGGTATCTCCTCTGCGTGGCGGACCATATCGGCCCGGACAATTGCCGCGTTCTCGAAATGCTCTCCGGCCTCTATTCTCACGCCATCCGCGATGATGGTTCGATAAAGGTGAGTGTCCTCGGCGATCTCAACATCATCCCAGATCACCGAATCGCGGACCACGGCTGTTTCCGAAACCGAACAGTTTTCCCCGAGGCAAGTGTTTTGATCCTGCGGCATCATCGCAAGCGATATGTCCAGATAACGAGGAATCGTCGAAAGTTCAAACCAGTTAGCATCCGTAACATGTGCGGCGATCTTCTCGCCGGCCGCGATCGCGGGATTGTAAAACACCGGAACGATATCCGAGTAAACACCTCGGGGAATATAGTCGAACACCCGTGGTTCAAGAATATGAATTCCGGTGAACATCAACGGCGTATAGATCTCGTGCTCGGTGTCTCGGATCTCGTCTTCCGTTAGCGGAGACGCCATCGGACCAAAGCCTTTAACGTAGCCTTCTTCGGTCTCGACCATAGTGAATTTCTCACGTTTGGTATTCGGTTTGAGAACCATTGTCGCAAGAGCACCGCTCCGCTTGTGCGTTTCGATAGCTGCTGCAATATCTATATCGGTGATTATCTTTCCGTTCACGATCAGGAAAGTGTCATCTTCGAGAAGATGACGAGCATTGTCGAGTGCACCAGCCGTTCCCAGGATTTCAGGTTCCTCCCGGGTGTAATCAATATGTACACCAAATGCAGTTCCGTCCCCCAATGCTTCAATGACAGAGTCGGGTTGGTGATGCAGATTGACGACGATGTCGGTAAATCCAAAGCGCGCGACGTACTCGGCGACGTACCCGACAAGCGGTTTTCCGAGGAACGGGATCGCAGGTTTGGTACGGTCGATGGTAAGTGGGAAGAGCCGCGTACCAAAACCCGCGGCAAGAATCATTGCCTTCATAGCTCTTAATACTGCCCGGCGTGCGGGACAGTTAAACTTTAAGGCATCACCGGGGCATTGCAAAATCTAGGTGATGGCCAGATGAAAAAGGAGGCCGTTTAGGACCGGCCTCCCTCGTCTTGCTGATCTATGTAGATGGATCAGTGACTGTTGTAGTTTGCGACCGGGTAATCGCCTGCCGATCCAAGCTGGAAGTTCGTGACTGCAAGCGATGCCGAATCCTGGACCCAGAATACGCCGTTACGCCAAATCGCATAGTCAGTCTTGCCATCACCGGTGTAGTCACCCTGTGCCGGGAAGTCGGTGGCCGAGACACCAAACGTGTTCTGCGAGACGTTACCGGTCGAACTAGCCCGGACGAACCACACGATTTGGCCGCCGATTCCGCGAACCACTGCCAGGTCAGTCTTGCCGTCGCCGTCGTAGTCACCCGGCACGATGACGTCATTATCTATACCGAAGTTGGCCGTACTCGTCGCTCCGGTTGCCAGACGTATCCAGAACGTGGCCTGCACTCCCGCTCCATTGCTTCGCTGCACGACAAAGTCGTTACTGCCATCGCCGTCATAGTCGCCCGGTGCCGGGAAGTCGCCTGCAAGGCCCCACGGCTGGAATGTGATCGGGCCGCCCGGTGTCGAACGGTAGAACCAGGTGCTCTGTGCACCGGCAGTTGCACCTTCGCGATAGACCGCGAGGTCCGCACTGCCGTCGCCGTTGTAGTCTCCGACAACGGTCGGATCATCGCCCTGGAGGCCGAAGGACTCGACGCGGACGGTGCTCGAGCCGCTGTTGAAGATGTAGAACGCACTATCCGTCCCGCCTGCCGGACGCCAAACAGCAATGTCATCCTTGCCGTCTCCGTCATAGTCCTCTGGCACAAAGAAGTCCGTTGACAGTCCCCAGTCGAATCCGACCGTGCTGCCCGAACCGTTCAGGTTGTAGAACCAACGAGCCTGCCCGCCGGGGGTGCCCGTTATGTTACGAACCACCGCGTAATCGGTCTTACCGTCGCCGTTGAAGTCCACCGGTGCGTCGCCAGGCGTTGCCGTAGCGGTATCGATGGTCAGGCTTGCAGCCGAAACCGAACCGGTGTCACCAGCCGCGCAGTCGTTAAATCGAAGCGTCCATGTGCCGTTCGGGTTCGCAACACCTGCGAACACCGGGTTCATCAGCGTTTGAGCTCCCGTATCGCTCGAGGTTCGGTACGAACCCGACGGAATCGGTACGGTATCGCCGACGCCTGCTGCAGCCGTCCACCAGTTGCCCGCAGCCGCATCGTTGAACGTGTAGGGACCAACAAGATTCGAGTTATCCCCGAAACCAGTGCCGCCCACATTTCCGGTATACGAAAAGATCACGTGCGACGGCGTCCCGCCCGGGGCTAGCAACACAGCATCAATGTCGCCGACCCAGGAGTGCGAGCCCGAGAAAGTAACCGACAAGTTCGACGGAGCTCCAGTTAGACCGGAGGCTGTAAACGTCACCGATCGGCCCGTACCGACGCATACATTGTCAGGGATTGGGCCCAGACTAGCCGCGTCTGCCGGGAAAGTTGCTGCGGGCGAAGCCGGCGAACCTGAAATCGCTTTCGCATGAGCAGGTTCGCTGTTGACACCAAAAAATAAGGCACCCGCGGACATCCCGAGCGCCAATGCCGAACATAAAACTGTTCGCGAGGAACTTCTGCTTAAAAACCAAGACATATATACCCTCCAAAAGTGTAAGTACGGGCGGAAGTATTCCGAAAGGGATGAGGACCGTCCCGTACGCAAAAAAGCGAGCGAAACTTTGACAGTTCCTAAGTGAGTTGTGCCCTAAACTTACAACTCTAGGTTGTATGTGTCAAGACTTTTCTGTTTTTACCGAAGCCCTAAGTATTGCCTTTAAGACGATTGTCGAAACGATATGTGACTCTGGTAGGATATCGGCGAACGATGAAAAACGACAAAAACGACCGCAGAGAGATCTTTGGATGGCTGGTGTACGACTGGGCCAACTCGGCATTCTACACGACCGTAGTCACGGTTATCGCCGGACAGTACCTCACAGGTCTGGCACAGGCGGATGTGGGCATTGGCGGTTCTGTATTGAACCTTGGGCCGTTCGGTACGGTTACGTCGGATAATCTATTCACGTCAACTCTCGGTGTCTCGATCTTTTTGCAGGTATTCCTTTTACCGGTTCTAGGCGCTATTGCCGATTTCACGAATCTGAAAAAGCGGTTGATGGCGGCCTTTTGTTATATCGGCGTCGTCTCAAGCAGCCTGCTCTTTTTCGTTGCCGGCGATAACTATCTTTGGGGATGTCTGTTTCTTCTGATCGCAAATATTTGCTTTGCCGCCGCAAATGTCTTCTACAACGCTTTCCTTATCGACATCACGAGTGAAGACAAGCGCGACAAGATCTCCAGTTATGGTTATGCGTCGGGATACCTGAGCGGTGTTATCGTGCTCATCACAAACCTCGCGGTCATCGGATTCGCAGAAGAACTAGGAATGACGAAAAGCACCGCTGCTCGGGTTTCTATGCTGGTTGCATCGTTGTGGTGGGGCTTGTTCGCGTTGATAACTTTTACATCCTTGCGTAGCCGGGGCCCCGAAAAGGGCTCTGTTCCGGCGAGGAAACTTTTGACTGTTGGGTTTACGGAAGTATTCAAGACGCTCAAAGAGCTATACGGCCTAAAATATACGTTTCTTTTCCTGATCGCCTATCTGTTTTATAACGACGGAATTCAAACGGTGATCCTCAATTCATCGGTATTCATATCGCAGGAATTATTTGTGTTGCGGGGATTGGAGACGGACCAAAGCTTTTTGATCATTATTTTTATAATTGCGCAGGTCTCTGCCCTGATCGGAGCGCTCGTTTTTGAGCGCGTTTCCCGATTCATTGGTGCGAAACGAACAATACTTGTCTCGCTGGCCATTTGGTGCGCGATCGTCATTTTCGCGTATGGGTTTCTCGAAACGAAGATTCAGGCGATGGTAATGGCAGGGTTCATAGGACTCGTTCTCGGAAGCGCACAAGCATTATCGCGGTCACTGTACTCACAAATGATCCCTAAAGAAAGAGAGTCAGCCTTCTTTGGCCTCTACGAGATCTCTGAAAAAGGAACGTCCTGGCTTGGGAACCTGGTGTTTGCGATCGTTGTTGGCTCTACGGGCTCGTACCGACAGGCGATCCTCGCCCTTATCTTCTTCTTCGTGACGGGCTTTGTACTCCTTTTAATAACGAATACGACCAAAGCGATCCATGCCGCGGGAAACCTGACGCCTGCGGAGGCCGGGGAACCGCATTGATTTGCGACACCGCTGGGGTGGGCTATAATTGTCGCTGTTAGAAACAACTTAGGATCTCGACGGAATAACCAAGTGAACGAGAATTCATCAGACAGAATAGTTACGATATTTGGCGGTTCAAAATGCGGCGTCGGTTCGCAAGAGTACGATGAGGCACTGACATTAGGACGCGACCTCGCCGAAGCGGGATTCACTATCTGCACGGGCGGTTACCTCGGCGTCATGGAAGCCGCGTCTCGCGGCGCCCGCGAGGCCGGCGGTAGGGTTTTTGGCATCGTGATGAACCAGTTCCGGTCGGAACCGAACCGATATCTCACCGACAAGGTCGCGACGAACCATTTCTACGAACGCCTTCAGAACCTCATCACACGTTCGGTCGGATTTGTCGCTTTTCGTGGCGGGATGGGGACCGTAACCGAGGTTTCGCTTGTATGGAACAAGCTGCAGACAAAGGTTCTTGGACACCGTCCGCTTGTTTTGGTAGGTTCCTGTTGGCCGAATGTCGTTCAGGCGTGGCAGGAAAACCTCGTCGTCTCAGACGACGACGTTCAGCTGCTACATTTTGCCGAAGGTGCCCACGACGCATCGAAGATTATCATCGAACAAGCTTCTTCAGTTCAACTCTAGATCATCTGCTATATCGATAAAGAATTATGAATTGTCCGAATTGCACAATGCCCCTCGCCGAGAACGCACGATTTTGCGGTTCATGCGGTTACAACCTGCCGCCAGCCGCGCCGCAGGCTCCGCCACAACCAAAGCGTCCGCCACAGCCGCCTCCGGCCGCGGCTGGCGGGGCATTCCATTTTGACGCTGACGGACGTGGACAAGGACGCGGGTATACGTGGGAGATCAAATACCAGGGCGCGTTTGCCCTCGCGTGCGTGAATTTGCAGCCGGAACAGTCCATCTCAGCGGAAGCCGGTGCGATGGTCTCTATGTCTGCAAATGTTCATTTACATTCGGAGATGAAGGGCGGCGTATTCGGAGCACTTAAGCGTGCAGTCGGCGGCGAATCGGCGTTTGTCTCAACATTCACCGCTCAAGGCGGCCCGGGCGAGGTCACACTGGCCTCCGGTGCCCCCGGCGACATTTCCGGGATCGAGATGCGGAATCAGGCATTCAAGGTCCAGTCGAGTTCCTACCTTGCCGGGGATACGAGTCTTGCGGTCGAAACAAAATTCGGCGGCGCAAAATCTTTTTTCGGCGGCGAAGGATTATTTGTTCTCGAGGTTACGGGCACCGGACTGCTGCTCGTGTCATCATTCGGAGCGATACACCGAAAAGTTCTCCGCCCGGGCGAACAGTATGTCGTCGATACAGGGCACCTCGTCGCCTGGGAGGGCCACATGCCCTATAACCTGAGAAAGGCTGCGAAGAGCGGATTTTTCCGCAGCATGATGAGCGGAGAAGGACTGGTGGCAGAATTCACCGGACCGGGCGAGATTTTGATTCAAACCAGAAATCTCGCAGCCTTTGCATCGATGCTGCGTCCGTATTTCCCGTCGCAGGGAAGTTAGGTACTTTGGTTTCCGCGTCCGGATTTTATCCGAGTGTAGAGTTCGTTATTTGTTTCAATGACCGATCATTCCAATGGTCATTCACCTCTTTTGCAGCCGAGCCGTCCAGAGGTGAGGTTAAAGGCAAAAGCCGTTTCCAGGGGCATCGCCATTGGACGGGCTGTATGTCTTTTCGGCAACGACCGCCAATATTATCGGATCGACATACCTGAAAAGAAAGTCGAGTCGGAACTCCGACGCTTTCGTGCCGCGGTCCGCCTATCGGGTCGCCAGTTGAAGAAGCTGATCGGCGCAGACAACCACAAACATTCCGCCACCGGAGTCGAGATCTTCGAGACCCATAAAATGATCCTCGAAGACTCGGCGTTCATCAGTAAGATCGAAAACACCATCCAAGAGCGGCTCACAAACGCTGAGTGGGCGGTAAAACTTGTGACTGACGAATACGTTTCGCGATTCAAGGAGCTCGACGACGAACATTTTCGTGACCGATTTGTCGATCTCGAAGACGTATCACAACGGATAACAAATGCCCTCGGGGGTGGGCATAGGGTCAAAGTTCGCCTGGACGACGATGCGATCATCGTCGCAAAAGAACTGCGTCCGTCCACACTCGTTGAGCTTTACGAAGGCGCACCCGCGGGCCTGATAACGGAACACGGCGGCTGGACATCACACAGCTTCATCCTCGCAAGAGAAGTTAATATCCCTGCTGTCACGGGCCTTAAGAAGATCCTCCGGCGGCTAGACACGGGCGACCGGGTTATCGTTGATGGTTTTGCCGGTCAAGTGATCCTTAACCCTTCCGATGAGACCGTACGAGAGTATCGCCATGAGGCGAAGAGAACTCGTCCCATCGAGATCCCAACGGACGCTAGAAGCAGCCAGCCGCTCAAGACACTGGACGGCCGCGAGATAACCATTCGCGCGAACGCGGACCTTCCGACCGTCTATCGCCGGTCAACGCAATTTGGAGTTAAAGGCATCGGGCTTTTTCGATCCGAGTTTCTTTTCAATCGTTTCGGCGGATTTCCGACTGAGAAGCAGCAGTACGAGGCATATCGTCGATTGGCTGCGGTAGTCGGGGACGACGGCGTGAAGATACGGACCTTCGACATCGGTGCAGGGCAACTGGTCGATCGTAACGACGACCGCGAGCGAAACCCGGCTCTTGGCCTTCGGGCCGTAAGACTGAGTCTCGCATACCCAAAACAGCTTCGCGTACAGTTTCGTGCAATCCTACGCGCGGCGCATAATTGTTCTGTCGATATCGTTATTCCGATGGTTTCTTCAGTCGCCGAGATCCGCGATGTAAAAGCAATCCTGGAGCACGAACGCGATCGACTCGAACGATCCGGCATTGAATGCGGCGACCCGGGATTAGGCGCGATGATCGAGGTTCCCGCCGCTGTGCTAATTGCGGACAATATCCTCGCGGAGACCGATTTCGTTTGCTTGGGTACGAATGATCTGATCCAATATTTGCTGGCGGTCGACCGTGATAATGAAACGGTCGCGAACTGGTACCGGACCTTACATCCCGCCGTCCTAAAAGCGATAGGGATCGTTGTTGAGGCCGCCGAGAGTGCAAATAAACCTGCGATCCTTTGCGGAGAAATGGCGGCATCGCCTTTCTATGTACCTGTTCTGGTTGGGCTTGGCGTGCGGGAACTAAGCATGAACGTCAACGCAATACCGGGCGTTCGACGTCTGATCGCTGGCATTGCTTACGAAGAGGCCGTGGGCCTGGTCGAAACAATTTCTACTTTCCGGACAACACTTGACGTCGAAAATACCGTGAGAAAGACGATCGTCGAAAAGTGGGCTCATCTTTATCCGCCGGAGTTTCTGGACATTCGCCGCCATTGAACATTTAGCATTTAACAATCACGTTACCAAAATGTTTATTTGTTCAACATTTTTTGTTATACTTCGTTAGCCTTGAAAAACGGAACGGACCGGACGATCGCTGCTTAATCAGCAGAGGAAAGTCCGAACACCATAGGGCAGCGAGCCGGATAACATCCGGGCACCGGTTTCGGCCGGTGACGACAAGTGCAACAGAGAGTATTCCAGCCTCTCCGGAGGTAATGGGTGAAAGGGTGAGGTAAGAGCTCACCGGCGGAGGTGGTAACATTTCCGGCCAGGTAAACTCCTCGCGGTGCAAGACCAAATAGGGGAACGCGTTTCGGATCGCCCGTCCGATGCCGATGGAAACATCGCAGCGTTCTCGGGTAGGTCGCTTGAGCCGTTCGGTAACGAACGGCCCAGATGAATGATCGTCACCTGCGCAAGCAGGTACAAAATTCGGCTTACAGGTCCGTTCCGCTATTCACGGTAACGGTCGTTCACCAAAACTTGAAGGAACCAAAAGACAATATGGCAAACCGAAAGGGTGTTTTCATTGGCGCCTACGTGCCCAATGAACTAAAGGAATCATTGCGGCGCCGAGCAGCCGCCGAGCACAGGACGCTTTCGCAGGAGATCACGCGAATTCTGGTCGAGGCTGTGCACGGAAAGGGTTTGCCGGCCGGCAGCGTTGACCGTAGAACTACAACCGCAACGCCGCGTCGGCGGGCGACGGACCCGCCAATCAGACGCCGTGCCGAAGACCTGCCGTACATTCCGCCGACGGAAGAGAGGGAGTAGTTTCGATACCAATATACGTAAAAAGCCCAATCGGTACGCCGAAGGGCTTTTTTTGTTTCTTTTTCTTGATTTGCTAGACTCGCATTGAATGAACTCAAAGTCTCTTTGGATAACAATCGCAGTCGCGGTCTTTAGCTTTATCGGCGGGTTCCTCTTTGCGAACACGTTCAATCGCGGAGAACTCGATACACTTCGAGCTGAGAACGAGCGCCTGAAGGCAACCTCGCAAACAAATACGAACCAGCAGGCTGAGCAGAACCTGACGCCTGAGGAGATCAGGGCAAAGATAGACGAAGCCGACCGCAACCCCGGTAACTTCGACTTTCAAAAGAATCTGGGCATTGCTCTCTACAAATATGGCGCGTTCAAACAGGATGTGCCGCTGCTCAAAGAGGCGATTCGCATCCTTCAACGTGCGGATGGTATAAACACTCGCGACCGCGATATCAAGATAGCTCTCGGCAACGGATTCTTTGACGTAGCCTATTACGACAAGACCGCACGGACAGCAACAGCGGACGTCATTACCAAGAACTTCGAAGAAGCCCGTAAATATTACGACCAATCACTCGCTATCGAACCGAAAGATGCCGGCGTTGTTACTGATGTCGGATTAACTTATTTCCTCGGCGAACCGGCCGATTACAAGAAAGCGGCGACGGAACTCGAAAAAGCCCTCGTGATCGATCCGAAACACGAGCGCGCGATCCAGTTTCTGGTCGAGACGAAGTGGCGGCTTGGTGCGAACGACGAGGCGCTTAAATATCTCAACGACCTGAAAGCATCATTCCCGAATAACCGGATGATCGGCGAACTGACGTCAATGCTCACCAGACCGCCGTCGGCACAATGAGAGAAGCGATCATCATATTGGCGGTCATCGCCATCCTCGCCGGGCTGACGCTTTTTAAGTATCGGCGGCAGGTCAGGATGATGATCGAATTCTGGCGTTCGATACGAAAGCTGCAGCAGGCGTCGCGGCCTCATGGTGAAATGCCCGAGCCGCCGAGGAATGAAGGGAAGCTTGTAAGCTGTGCGAGATGCAGGACGTGGGTCCCCGAGGAACGCGCGATACGGCTCGGGAAGACCGCGACCTATTGTTCAACGGATTGCCTTGAAAAGTCCGCGACCGCGGTCTGATCAGGGCAGGAACGAACTTACGTACCAACCGATCAAAGATTCGCCGAACAGAAACGCGACGACCGAGCCGATGCCGAGAAATATCCCGAATGGTATCTGGGTTTGAAGATCTTTATCGCGGTTCTTCACGATCACTGCCATTCCGATCACCGCTCCCGCAAAAGCCGCGACGAAGATAGAGAGAAACGAAAGCCTCCAGCCCAAAAGAGCCCCGACCCCGAGCATCATCTTCACATCTCCGAGCCCCATCGCTTCGATCCCGCGCAATCTCTTCCACGCCTCGCCCACGGCCCAGAGAGAACCGCCTCCGGCCAATGCACCGAGGCCTGCTCCGGCAAGTGTTACCATCCAGGCGGGATAATCCGCTGCCATTCCGACAAGCGGAGCGAACTGAAGATCAGGGAAATACTCGGGCCCGAAAACGACGGCGAATACGACCCTAACAAGCACGATAAAAATAAAGAAGGGATAGGTAATAACGTTCGGGAGGATCATATGCTCGGCGTCGATGAACATCAGGGCGACGATGACCGAGACAAATATCAAAACGATCGGAAGCATCGGCGTAAAGCCGATCTGCCAGAACACAAGTACCCAGAGCAAACCGGTGAACGCCTCGACCGCGGGATAACGCGGCGAGATCGGAGCTTTACAGGCGCGGCATTTTCCGCCGAGCATTAGCCATCCGACCATCGGGATATTGTCGTAGGGCTTGATGGGCGTGTCGCATTTCGGGCATTTCGAATTCGGAAACACGATGGATTCCTCTCGCGGCACGCGGTGGATGACCACATTGAGAAAGCTTCCGACCGTGCTGCCCAGTACGAAAGCCAATACATAGCCGACCGCGGCGGGCAAGCCCGTCACCGATTCAAAAGAGAAGAGAAATAGTTCCATTGCAGAGAAGAGCGAACGCTGTCTTAGGTATAAAAAGGAAAGAAGGATGCCGGAACATCCTTCTTTATCATAGTTGCAATACGCGGAAAATGGAAGATACCTTTCGCCTAGACGGCTTCGGACTGGGACGTGAACTTAAACTCCTTCAGCTTCAATGTCGGAAGATAGGACGCGCTTGAACCGCCGCCTTCCGATCCGCCGACGCGTTCGGACGCCCCGACCATGAGCACATTTCCCGGGCCGAGCATCTGGGTCACGGATTGATTGAACCGCAGATTCCGGAGCGGATACGCTATCTTGCCGTTCTCGATCAGCCAGACGCCGTCGCGGGTCAATCCGGTCGAGCTTGCGGTTCGCGGGTCCGTACTGCGGATGTACCAGAACCGCCCGACGAGTATCCCGCGTTCCGTGGACTTGATCATCTCTTCCACAGACGCGGTCTTTCCGGACGTCTCAAAGATCGTGTTGACCGGGCCGGGAGTCGGGTCGACGTTCTTTTGTTTTGCCCAGAAGCGGTTATAGGTCAGGGACTTCAAGACTCCCTTATCGATCATCGTGATCCGTTCCGCGGGAATTCCGCCTTGTGCCGATTGCGAGCCGGGAAGTTCCGGGTGCCACGGGTCGCTGTAAAGCGTCACTTTCTCATCGAACATCGCTTCTCCGAGCCGCGTCTTTCCGCCCGGGGCCGAGAACACGCTGCGGCCTTCTTCGGCGTTTCTGGCGTTGAATGCGAATCCGAAAGATCCCATCAGGTCCGCGACGGCCTGGGCTTCAAGGATCACGGTATAGGTTCCGGGATCGATGACCCGAGCCCCGCGTCCTTCGAGTGCTTTTCGTATTGATTCGCCCGCGATTCGCTTGGTGTCGAGTTTACCTACGTCGAAGTGGCTGCGGAGAAAATACCCGGAGCTTTGGCCGTCGGGAGTTCTGGCCGTGACCGAGAGGCTGACGTTCGTTGACCGTTCGTACTCGAAATTACCGTTCTTCGTGGCGGAACCGCCTGCCTGCACGCGTGCCGAATGAAATCCGGCACCGATCACCTTGTTCTTCTCGCAGTTCGCGATTATATCTCCGACGGCCTTTGCACGGTCCGAGAGAGAAAGGTTCGCGGTCGCGTCGACGTAACCGTTGACGGGTTTATACGCTTGTTTCCCGAGCGTGGGCACGTATTCTCTGTCGGCGGGAGCGGTTCGGGCGATCTTTTCCGCTTGTTCGACCATTGCTTTCAGGCTTGCTTCGTCGAGGTCGTTGGTCGAGGCGGCGCCGCGTTTTCCTTCGATCCAGACGGTCACATTCGCCCCGCGGCCGATGCGCGATCCGCTGGTAAGGATATTGTTATCGGCAAAGCGGAGATGCGACAGTTTATCGCTCGACACGGACACGGCCGCGTCGTCCGCCTTTACCATGGAAAGGATCTTGTTTGAAATTTCCTGTACTTCTTTTTCCGTGAGCAGCATCAGTGTTCGTCCTCCATCTGGCCGGAATTCGGCGATGAAGCCGTGTTCAAAACATTTATGTTACGGAACCTCGCCGACGGGCATCCGTGGGAAACCGCGTTGGATTGGCCCGGTTCTCCTTTGCCGTCGTTAAAGCTTCCGGGTATTTCGTATGTGGACTGTCCGCCCAGGCCATCGCACGCGGCCCAGAAGTCTGTCGTCCGTGATTGATAGGCTACGTCTCGCAGCATTCGGGTCACTTTCCCCTTGGATATCTCCCAGAACGTTTGTCCTCCGAACTGGAAATTGTATCGCTGCTGGTCGATCGAATAGCTGCCGCGGCCGAATATGAGAATTCCTTTATCAACTCCCGCGATCAGGTCGTCTTGCGAGATGTTTTCCTTTGCGGGCTGAAGCGACAGGTTCGGCATCCGCGGGAAGGGAACGCTGCCCCAGCTGTCCGCATGCAAACATCCGTAAGACTTATCTCTGCCCACAAGTTTCGCGGTGTCACGCGTTGTTTGCCAGTCGACAAATACTCCGTCCTTAACGATATGCCATTCCTGACCGGGAACGCCTTCGTCGTCCCAGCCTACGGTCGCAAGTCCCAATTTCTGCGTCCGGTCGGCCACAAAGTTAACTATCTTCGACCCGAATTGAAGTTTTCCTGTTTTGTCCGGGGTCAGGAAAGACGTGCCTGCATAATTTGCTTCCCAGAGCATCGCACGGTCCAATTCGGTCGGATGCCCGACGGATTCGTGTATGGTCAGGAAAAGATGAGAAGGATGCAGGACCAGATCGTATTTGCCCGCTTCGACCGAAGGTGCGGACAGTTTCATAACGGCGTGTTCCGCGGCGGTTTTTGCTTCGGCGGCCCAGTCGTGCTTTGTCATGTACTCAAAACCGATCGACTGAGCTTCCCTTAGTGAGTTAACGGACTGGAAATCGCCCGAACTTCTGTTGACCGCGGTCGCGGTGAAGCTGGGATTTCCTCGTATCAGGTATTGTTCGATCCGGGAGCCGTCGGACGTTGCCAGATACTTTTGTTCGTTGACCCAGGCCATCGAAGAATTAACAAAACTGACGCCTTTCACACCCAAAGCGGCCTCGTTTATCTTCAAAAGCATGTTGACCTTTTCATCGGTCGGGACGTCAAACGGATCTCTTTCGACGGGCGTTCGCCAATTCGCGGTGACCTTTGGCGTGGGCACGAGTTCGATCTTTTTTCTCTGAAACGCCGAGTTCGCTTTCGCGATCTCCACGGCTTCCTTCGTCACGCGTTGGACCTCGTCCGCGGTTACCAAAGGACTGGCGGCAAATCCCCATGTTCCGTTCACGAGTACCCGAACTCCGAACCCGAAATTCTGTCCGCTGGTCAGGTTTTGTATGACCCGTTCGCGGGTGGAAATTGCTTCCAATCTGTATCTGTTGATCCGAATGTCGGCGTACGAAGCTCCTAACTTTTTGGCCGTTGCAAGAGCGGCGTCGGCGAGCGAATCTTTATTAACGTCGATGAACGCGGCCGTTGCGGCGTGTGCATCGTAAACCCAGCTCGGCAAAACAGCGGCCGTGCCAAGAGCCAAACCAGCCGTCTTTATGAACTCGCGGCGAGAGAATGTCATCGGTCCACCTCTGGAAAATGATTTGAGAAGATGTACAGCTTATTGAGAAACAAAGCCAAAAGCAATGTCCCTGTAATACGGACGTAAAACGCAAACGGTTTCGGTCTAAACAAAAAAGACAAGCATGTTTCTAGCGTGGACGAATGTTCAGTACGTCTGTCCCGATCATCGCTACACGCGTCCCGATGATCCGTACATGTGTACCAGTGTCTCGTACGCGTGTACCGATCATTCGTACACGCGTACTGATAACAAATACCGGTGTCCCAATCATGCGTACACGCGTACCAATGTTCAGAACAGGCGTACACATATCGGATACATGTGTACTTGTCATCAAACCGTGCGTACCGATATTCGGTTTTGACAGTTTATAAGTGGGGACGCGTAAAAAGTTCTTTATTTTTTGTAATTAGATGATTTATCCTAGGCAGGAATTTTTCCCACAGTATGATTCCACGCCGGAACTACCCACAGAAAAGTTCACATCCTTTAGACCCCATAGATACAGGAGAAAATAAGTATGCCGAACATGGCTTATGATGAACTTATCGCACGGCTTACATTGCAGAAAGCAAATATTGCAACTTATACGACGGATGTAGGTGCGACCGTGGAAGAGATCGCTGACATCACGAATGATCTTGCAAACCTGGAATATGCACGCGACTACGCGGACGTTGTGGACGGCAACAAGAAGACCGTCACCCAAATAAAAAGAGCGTTGTTTGATGGCGATCCGAAAGGAACGATACCCGATTACCCGGCGTTTACCGCCGGAACACTTCCGCAGGCTGCGAAGGCCGGAGCGTTTCAACGTTATATGGATCGCGGAAAGCGTTGGAAGACCGCTCCCGGATATACGGCTGAGATCGGGACGGCTTTGTCTTATAACGGGACGCCTCCGAAACCTGATCCCAACACCGCTGTCTCTTATACACATCTGACGCTGCCGACGAGTTCCGAACG